>DATIGG010000251.1:0-13978 GCA_035454825.1 Thermodesulfobacteriota bacterium
ATTTCTTCTCTTTTGCGATTTCCATTTTTGGCCTGGAAGAAAAGAAGACATTCCCATCCCTGTCGTTCAATTTACATTTATAGATGTCAGCTAATGCCGGAGAAGACAGAAGTGACAAAGAAGCACATAATAAGAAACTGATTACAAACCGTTTCATTAAAGCTCTCATCTCTTAGTGTGAAAACCTTCCTCCGCAGGATTACATTGAAAATAACCCCAAAAATTTCCTCGCCCCCGACAGGGGGAGAGGATTAAGGTGAGGGGGAAACCCAAAATGTCCCACCCTCACCCGGACCCTCTCCCGCCAGCGGGAGAGGGGGACACATTGTTTTCATGGTTCGCGGGTGGCGAACCCGTCATATAAAATTTATTTCTCCTGAGATGGTTTTCTTGTCTGCTCTGTAATCCACTGTTGGAGACTGGCCAGGGACTTAGCGTTTGAAGCAGCTTCGATTGTTTTGAAGGCAATGTCTTGAACCTGCTGATAGGCTTTTTCTAATTGTTGATTCAGCTTAACGATCCGTTCACTCTGTTCCTTGACGGTTTTCTCAAGAGACTCGATCCGGGTTGTCAGGACGTTCTTTTCGCCAAGGAACTCCTTTTTCTGCAACTCATCCCTATTTTTGGCATCAGCGGTGAGCCTCTCCGTTGTCTCTTTAACCGCCTTGCTGACAGTGGCTTCCATCTCTTTTGGGAAGGCAGTTATCTTCTTTCGTAATTCGTTTAACTCTGCTTCCTGTTCCGCAATCGCCTTTTCTCGAATTTTTAGCTCGCTTTCCATTTGTTCCTTTTTCAAGTGGATCTCTTTCTCAAGCTTTGCCTTCTCATCTTCAAATTTGTCTTTCGCTAACTTTTGTTCTCTCTTAAAGCCATAATCGTACTCTTCTTTCTCCCTTTCGCGTCTCTTCTTCTCCGCCGCGTCCCGTTCTTTCACCATAGCTTCGTATTCATTTCTCTCTTTTTCGGATTCGGCTCGAAGACTTTCGATCTCCTGACTAAGTGCTTCTTTCTTTGCGGCCATCTCAGATTCAAAGACCTGACGTTTCTGGTTCTGAGATTCGATTAGAGCGGCCAGAGTCATTGCCGACTTTTCAATTTCGTAAAGCTCCTGCAATTCTTTTTCTTTTAGGGCGACTGCATTCTGGATTGTTTTATACCTACTGATTTCTTCTTCCATGCGGTCAGAGATTTGGGCTAGCATCTTTCCGGTCTCGATCTTCAGATTGCTGGTCTCCCTGGCAATTCCTTCCGAGGAGAGGGAATCCGCCACCTGAATCACTTCCTTAGCCTTTTTCTCTTCGAGCTTCTTTTCGGGTTTCAATTCCATCTCTTTGTGGGCTTGTAACTGCTTTACCGCTGCATTGTAAGCTTCTAACATTTCCTGCTTGGTATTGGACGAAGAAAGTTTTTTGGGTTGAAATGTTTTTTCTTCCATGGTGTCATCCTTTCTTTTGAGGGTGTACGCATTTTCTTCAGGAGGTTCTCTTCCTGTTTTCGCAACCGATCCAAAAGATGGCAGACCGATTATTCTGACTTCGCCAGCTTAGATCAGCCCCTTCTCCCTAAAACTATAGAACTTATTCTTACCAACGATGATATGGTCAACCACCTCGATCCCCAAAATCTTTCCGGATTCGGCCAATTTTTTAGTGATCTTTAAATCATCTTCTGAGGGTTCGGGGTCACCTGAAGGATGATTGTGGGCCAGGATAACGGAGGCTGCACTGTGGGTAATGGCTTCCTTAAAAACTTCCCTGGGATGGACCAAACTGGTTTGGAGTGTTCCGATAGAAACATTGGAAATACCAATCTTCTTGTTCCGGGAGTTGAGGAGAATGAGCTTAAAATGTTCTCTGGCCTTATCTTTGATGCTGGAGCTAATCAACTTAAAAACAGCCTCAGGATTTTTGATCTCAAATTCTTCTTCTCCTATTTCTAAAGCTTCTCGCTTCGCCAGCTCAAAACAGGCTTTAATTTGGGCTGCCTTGGCAATGCCAATCCCCTTGATTTGCGAGAGTTCCTCGATGGTTGCCTGGCCAATTGCTTTGACATTCTTGAATCTCGACAGCAATTCGTGGGCGATCGTCATGACCGATTTCTTAGGGATCCCCCGGCCAATAATCAGAGCCAAAAGCTCCTGCGAAGAGAGCGCCTCCGGTCCCAATTTCTGAAGCCTCTCCCTGGGCCTTTCAGGCTTGGGAAGATCGCGGACCGTAAACGAGGAGTCTTTATCCATTTAGAAGGGTTACATCAATCCAGCGATGGATCTCTGGGCAAGGGAAAGCACGTTCGAGGGAAAGATCCCCATGTAAAAGGTTCCAATGACAGCGAGTATTAAAGCGATCACCGTAGCAGGTGAAAATTGGAGGCCCGTGATATCGCGCTCCGATTCCCTGAAATACATGAGTACTGTGACACGAAGGTAGTAGTAAACGGAGATGGCGCTGTTCAAAACTCCCAGGATGGCCAGCCAGTAGAACTTTGATTTCACGGCTGCACTGAAGACATAAAACTTGGCCATGAACCCGGCCAGAGGAGGAATTCCGGCCATGGAGAGGAGAAAGATAGTCATCGAGGCAGCGAGCAACGGATATTTGAATCCAATTCCGGCATAATCACTAATCAGGGTATTCTCTTCCCCTCTCTTTCCAAGAAGAATGACGCAGGTAAAAGCACCCAGGTTCATAAAGGCATAGGCCATCAGGTAAAAGAGGATCCCAGAGGTACCGATATCATTACCGGCGACAAAAGCAACCAGGATATAACCGGCATGGGCAATGCTCGAATAGGCCAGCATCCGCTTGATGTTCGTCTGAGAGATGGCAACGATATTTCCGATGGTCATGGTCGCAAGGGCAATCACCCACATGATCGAAGTCCAATCCGGGCGGAATGCCGGAAGAGCAGAGAAGAAGACTCTGACCAGGGCGGCAAACCCTGCTGCCTTTACTCCTGTTGCCATGAATGCGGTGATCGATGTGGGAGCTCCCTCATAGACATCGGGCGTCCACATATGAAAGGGAACAGAGGCGATCTTGAAACCAAAGCCGATTGTCAGGAAGACGAGGCTCATCAGAAGCATCGGGCTCCTCAAGAGATTCTTGGAGACGATGTAGGAAGCCACTTCCTTCAGATAGAATGAACCGGTTGCACCATAGATGAGGGCCATTCCATAAAGGAGGAAGCCCGTGGCAAAGGCGCCTAAAATAAAATATTTCAGGGCTGCTTCCGAGGATCGCCGATCCCCTCTAATGATCCCTGCCAGGATGTAGATGGAGATCGACATGGTTTCAAGGCCGAGGAAGATGGTAATCAGATGGGATCCTGCCGCCATCAGCATCATCCCGAGGGTGGCAAAAAGGACCAGGGCATAATATTCTCCTATCTCCATTCCTTCTCTATGGGCGTAACCCATCGAGATCAGGATCGTCAGGAAGGCGATGATGAGAAAGAGGATCTTAAAGAAGAGGGTAAAGCCATCCGATATGAACATACCCCCAAAACCGGTTTGGTCGGATCCCATCAAAGGCAGGGTGAAAAGGAAAGCGATCACAATACCGATCAGGCTGAGAATTCCAAGGTAACCTTTCTTTCCTTCCTTGGATGAGAAGACATCAAGGAGAAGCACCAGAAACCCAAAAACCGTAAGGATGATTTCCGGCGCAATCAGATGGAGATCAATCTCGGGTGGCTTCATTCAGCAAATCCTCCGATGAAGAGGGTTCAAGGATTCAAGGGTTCAAGTGTTTGCTTCAAATCGATGATTCACTCGAACCCTGGAATCCTAAACCCCTTGAATCCTTATTTTTTTATTTCTGCTGTTAATTTCGGCTGGGGAAGGTCGGCCTTCATCTCAACTCTTCCCTTAAAATCCTTTATAAACTTCTCGACCGTCACATCCATCTTGCTGAAGAAGACTTTCGGATAGATCCCCATCAGAAAGATCATGATGACCATGGGAACGAGGACCGCAATCTCCCGGGGACTGAGGTCCTTCAGTTTTTCATTTTCAGGATTCGTGATCTTCCCGAACATGACCCGTTGAAACATCCAGAGCATGTAGGCTGCGCCCAGAATGACCCCTGTAGCTGCCAGGACGCCATAGGCCACATTGAATTGGAAGGCACCGAGCAGGATCAGAAACTCTCCCACAAAACCGTTCGTCCCAGGCAATCCAATGGAAGAGAGCGTCACGATCATAAAGAAGACGGCAAAGATGGGCATCACCTTTGAGATCCCTCCAAACTCAGAGATCATCCTTGTGTGTCGGCGCTCATAAACCATCCCAACAATCAAAAAGAGAGAGCCTGTACTGATCCCGTGGTTGAGCATTTGATAGATGGATCCCTGGACCCCCTGCATATTCAAAGCAAACATTCCGAGCATGACATACCCCAGATGGCTCACACTCGAGAAGGCCACGAGGCGTTTCAGATCAGGTTGCATCATTGAGACCAGCGCCCCGTAAATGATTCCAATGAGCGCCAGAGCACAAACAAGGGGCAACAGGTCCATGGCTGCGTTCGGGAAGAGGGGCATGGCAAAACGGATAAACCCATAGGTGCCCATTTTCAGCAAGACACCGGCCAGGATCACGCTTCCTGCGGTCGGGGCCTCGGCATGGGCATCGGGCAACCAGGTATGGAAGGGGAACATGGGAACCTTGATGGCAAAGGCCAAGGCAAACGCACCAAAAAGCCAGTACTGCGTCTCAAGCGGTATCTTGAGCTTATAAAGTTCGAGGACATCGAAGGTGGGCTGGCCTGTAACCTTCGAGTTAATAAAATAGAGGACAAGAATGGCGACCAGCATCAGCACACTTCCGGCCATGGTGAAGAGGAAGAATTTCACTGCCGCATAGACCCGCCTCTGAGGACTTCCCCAGACCCCAATGAGAAGATACATGGGGATGAGCATCATCTCCCAGAAGACGTAAAAGAGGATAAGGTCCAGAGCCACCAAAGCGCCGATCATCCCGGTTTCGAGGAAGAGGAAGGAGATCATAAATTCCTTCACCCGATGCTCAATCGCCTTCCAGGAACTGAGGATGCAGAGGACGGTTAAAAAAGTGGTGAGCAGGACCAGGAGGAGGCTGATACCATCAACGCCCAATTTATAGCTGATCCCATAGGATTGGACCCACCACCAATCCTCTACAAACTGCATCGCCGCGGCCTTTGTGTCAAAAGCGAAGAAGAGGGGGAGAGAGAAGATGAATTCGATGAGGGCAATGAACAAGGTGAAAACCCGGAGGGTCTCTAATTTCTCTTTATCGATAAAGATGAGAATCACCGCACCCAACAATGGAAAGAAGATTAAAAGGGATAAGATGGGAATACCCAAAATAGACATGAACATGACTCCTTTTTACTCTTTAATCCCCCCCTCCCCCCTTTAGCAAAGGGGGGTAACAGGGGATTTAGAAAAAGAGAGATCGCATGACATAATAGACAACCAGAATGACCCCGCCGATGATCATAGAGAAGGCATAATTCTGAACCACGCCGGTCTGAACTCGTCTCATCACACCTGAGATCCAGCCAATCAGATAGGCCATCCCATTCACGGTGCCATCAATGATAAAGTCATCGAAGCCTTTCCAGAGACCTGTCCCAAATCGTTTCAGGAAATCGACAAAAAGAGCCTCATAGAGTTCGTCGATATAATATTTATTATAGACGAGTCGGTATAATCCTCTAAAATTCTCAGCCAACTGTCTTGGCAAGGCAGGATTCTTCACATAGAAAAGATAGGCGGTTCCAATCCCGATCAAGGCAATGACTACAGAAACGGCCATCATCATCATTTCGAGCGTTGCTGAATGGCCTCCTGCCTCTCCTCCAGAGGCCCAGGCCTGGGAGAGAAGTGTTACCCCGACCTGTGTTTTTCCAGGTTGAGCCCCTCCTCCCAATACAGGCGCCAAAAATTCATGGACATGATTGGCCCCTCCTAAGACATGGGGAATACCCACATAGCCCCCTATGACAGAAGCGACTCCAAGGACCATCAAGGGCACGGTCATGATCTTTGGAGACTCGTGGATATGATGTTTCACATGTTCATCCGCACGGCATTCACCCCAGAAGGTCATGAAGAGGGCCCTGAACATATAGAAGGCCGTCATCCCGGCAGCCACGGCAGCTACAAGCCAAAGGAGGAAATGGCCGTGAGAGCTGGAGAAGGCCTGCCAGAGGATCTCATCCTTGCTAAAAAATCCGGAGAGGCCCGGGATTCCGGCGATGGCCAGGGTGGCGATGAAAAAGGTCCAGAAGGTGATGGGAATCCTTTTCCTGAGACCTCCCATCTTCCGCATATCCAGCTCTCCGCTCAAGGCATGCATGATGCTTCCAGCCCCAAGGAAGAGGAGCCCCTTGAAGAAGGCATGGGTCATGAGATGAAAGATCCCGGCACTGTATGCCCCAACTCCAACTCCCAGAAACATGTAACCCAATTGGCTAATAGTCGAATAGGCCAGGACCTTCTTGATTTCGTTCTGGCAGAATCCTATAGAAGCCGTATAAATCGCAGTAGCCACACCAACGATGGCAACAATCGCCAGAGAGACTGGCGCCATGCTGTAGAGCACGTTGCAACGGGCGATCATATAGACCCCGGCCGTCACCATGGTGGCTGCATGAATGAGCGAGCTGACCGGCGTGGGACCCTCCATGGCATCCGGGAGCCAGACATAGAGGGGAATCTGCGCTGATTTTCCCGTGGCGCCGACAAAGAGTAAGAGGGTGATGGCTGTCACGGTCGCCGGATCGAGTTTGCTTGCGTTGGCAAAGACCTCGGTGAAATCGAGAGTCCAGATCCCATGCTTTCCCAAGCTTGTAAAGAGGAGGAACATTCCCAGGAGAAAACCGAAGTCACCCACCCGGTTGACGACAAAGGCCTTCTTTCCTGCATTGGCGGCTGAATCCTTCTCAAACCAGAAACCGATCAGGAGATAGGAACAGAGACCCACTCCTTCCCATCCCACAAACATAAGCAGGAAATTATTGGCCAAAATGAGGTTCAGCATCATGAAGACGAAGAGGTTGAGGTAGGTAAAGTAACGGGGGAAGCCAGGATCGTCATGCATGTATCCCACGGAATAGATGTGGATGAAGAAGCTGACCCCTGTGACGACCAGTGCCATCAGAATCGAGAGGGGGTCGATCTGGTAGCCGATCACGGTTTGAAGATTGCCTGAGACGACCCAATCGAAGATGACCTTCTCGAAGAGCCGCTCGGCGGGAGGTCTTCCAAGCAGTTCGAAGAAAATGAGAATAGAGGTGAAGAAGGAGAGTCCGAGGGCTGAACAGGCTACCCAGCTGACGATGGCCTTACGGTATCGCTTTCCAAAGAACCCATTGATCAAAAATCCGATTGCCGGAAACAAGGGAATCAGCCAGACGTAATCGAACATGAAGAACTCCTTGTTTAAATGAATAGTTCGGAGTAATTAGTTCGGAGCCTTTTAAATTGATACTCCGAACTCATCACTCTGAACTCCGAACTTTTCTACCACTTAAGCAGATTGATCTCATCCACATTAATCGTTCCCCGGGAGCGGTAGATCATCACAAAAATCGCGAGTCCGACTGCAGCCTCAGCGGCTGCGACCGCCATGACAAAGAAGGCAAAGAGGACTCCATCGACCGATTGAAGAAACCGGGACAAGGTGATGAAGGTGAGATTGACAGAATTGAGCATCATCTCAATGGAGATGAAGACGATGATCGCATTACGCCTTGTCAGGGCCCCAATCACACCGATCGTAAAAAGGATCCCGCTCAAGATCAAATAGAAGACAGGGGGAACCGGTGGAATCGTCATAATCTTACTCCTCTTCTCCTTATTTCATTTTCTTACTCAAGACCACTGCACCCACGATGGCTGCGACCAGAAGAACAGAGACGATCTCAAAGGGAAAGAGATACTGCGTAAACAAGACCTCACCGACTGTTTTGACGTTGTCGCTCAACTTCCCGGGTGGATAGGGGCCGATCTTTCCTGTCAAAGGCTTGGCTGCCACCGAGTAGATGATTCCGAAGAGAAAGAGGACAGCGAGAACACTGCCGAGAACCTTGGAGTAGAGAAGTTTGAGACCCGATCGAAGTTCTTCCTCGAGATCGAGGAGCATGATCACGAAGAGAATCAAGGTGACAATTGCCCCGGCATAGACGATGATCTGAATAATCGCGATGAATTGGCTATAGAGCAACAGGTAGAGTACAGCGACACAAATAAAAGTCAAAACCAGAAAGACAGCGCTGTGAATAGGGTTCTTTCGGGTGATCACGAGCAGCGATGCAAGGATCGATACAAAGGCTACCCCCAGGAAGATCAACCACTGAAACAGGGTCCCGATATTTTCAACCATCCTCTACTCCTATCCTTCTCTCCCCTACCCCCATCCCCCTCTGAACCTCTCCCCTGCCTACCGGCAGGCAGGCTTGAAGGGGGAGGAACGTGAGGATTTCCTTCCCTTTCAGGAAGAGGAGCATAGCCACTTCCCTCTCCTTCAGGGGGAAAGGCAGCCCTGCACCACGTAGGGTGCAGGACGATGCCCTGAACCTAACATGGTTCAGGGGGTAGGGGTGGGTAGGTCCACTTTTTGCGCTATGCGATTATGGATTGTACTTCTTCTGTTCTAACAGTTTCTCCGTGTCCAAAATGAGAGGGCCTCTCTGTGCGTCGACCCACTCACAGGTCTTTCCCATAAAGATGGCGCCGACCGGGCAGGCCTCTTCGCAGAAGCCACAGAAGATGCACCGCGTGGCATCCAATTCATAGCAGAGAGGATAGCGTTTTCCCTCTTCATCCTCAGCCGTTTCAATAGAGATGCACTGGGAGGGACAGACGACCATGCAGAGGCCGCAGGCAACGCATTTGGTCTTTCCACGTTCGTCCTTCTCAAAATACTGGACTCCTCTCCACCTCTGGCCCGGAGGAATCTTTTCTTCCGGATATTGGGTCGTGATCGGCTTTGAGAAAAACCGGCTCAGGGTGAGGGCCAAACCTTTTAGCATCGGGATGATCATCGTCAGCCTCTTTCTTAACCCTTCAGCAGAGCATACCTGTCTGATTCATTTCAGTGAAACAACGAACCCCGTAATTAAAAGATTGATGATGGCCAATGGAAGCAGCACTTTCCATCCGAACTTCATGATCTGATCATACCGGAGTCTGGGGAAGGTCCCCCTTTCCCAGATGAAGAAGAACAGGAGGATGAAGACCTTGATGCAGAACCATACGACTCCAGGAATGAATCCCAGGACAGACAGAGGGGGTTGCCATCCTCCCAGAAAGAGGGTGACGGCAACAGCAGCCACCGTGACCATATGGGCGTATTCCGCCATGAAGAAGAGGGCAAATTTCATGCTGCTGTATTCGATGTTGAAACCGCAGGCCAGTTCTGATTCCGCCTCCGGCATATCAAAGGGGGTCCGGTTGAGCTCTGCGACCCCGCAGATGAGGTACAGGATAAAGGCAACGGGCTGATACCAGACGTTCCAATTCCAGAACCCTCCTCCCTGAAGATGAACGATCTCCGTTAATCGCAGGGTCTGGGAGAGGATGATGATGCCAATCACAGAAAGGCCGAGGGCTGCTTCGTAACTGATCATCTGGGCGGCTGCCCTCAGGGAGCCGGTTAAGCCATATTTGTTCCCGGAGGAACTCCCTCCCAGAATAATTCCGTACTCTCCAAGGGAGGCCAGGCCAAAGATATAGAGGAGCCCGATATCCACATCCGCGACCCTTAGTTTTACCACCCAGTTCGTCCCGGGGATGGTAAACTGATCTCCGAAGGGGATCACCGCGAAGATCCCGATGGCTGTGACGATGGAGATCATCGGCGCAATGACAAAGAGCCCTTTGTCCGCCCGGCCTGGGATGAGGTCTTCTTTAAAGAAGGCCTTGACTGCGTCGGAGAAAGGCTGGAGCAGTCCATAGGGACCACACCGGTTAGGCCCGAATCGGATCTGGATATGGCCCAAGAACTTCCGTTCCATGAGCGTCAAGTAGGCTACGGATAGCATGAGGCAGCCAAAGACGACGACGCATTTGATGATGATCTCAATGAGAAGATATAAGAGTTGCATCCACTTCTCCTCTACCGTTTCTCCACTCGGCCAACGATCATCTTGTATTCAAGATTGTGACTTTCCGGGTTCTGATTCGAGACCAGCAGGTCATTCACAAAGACAGGAAAGAAGAAGGTCATCAGGTAAGCGATCCCTCTCGGCATGTCCTCGGAAACCCGGCAGAGTGTCTCCACCTCGCCCCGGGGAGAGATCACCCTGATCAAATCCCCATCCTTTATTCCTGTCTGAGCGGCGTCTTCCGGATGGATCTTGAGAGAGGACTCCGGATAGACCTTGCCCAGCCCCTTTGCCCTCTTGACCGTTGTTCCAATTCCGTAATGAAAATGAAACCCAGCCGGAATGATCCACAGGGGATATTCTTCGTTCGGTCCTTCGACAGGCGCCTGAATTTCGACGGGGAAGAATCGCTTTTTCTTACTATTCGTCAAGGGCCACTGGGTGCCGCCCCCTTCCAGATTGGGGTAGGTCGCCCTGGCATAAAAGGGGACGAGAGAGGCGATTTCGTCCATGACCTCTGAAGGGTTCCGGTACGCCATCGGACAGCCCATCCTTGTCGAGAGATCACAGAGGATCTTCCAGTCTGGTCTTGCCTCGCCCACCGGTTCGATCGCCTGCCTCACCCTTTGGATTCTCCGCTCCATGCTGGTGAAAGTTCCTTCCTTTTCGGCAAAAGTCACCCCTGGAAGCAGGACATGGGCATAGCTTCCAACATGGGTCATGAACGAGTCCTGAACGACCAGAAACTCAAGTTGATGGAGTCCATTCTTAATACGTTCCAAGTTGGGAAGGGTAATGGAGGGGTCTTCTCCAAAAATGTAAAGGGCCTTGATCTTTCCTTCAAGGATCCCATCGAATATTTCCTGATAGGTGAGTCCCGGCTTTGCAGGAATTTCCTTCTCCCATGATTCCTCAAAATGCCTTCTCGCTTTTTCATCTTCAATCGGTGCATGGCCAGGAAGGAATTCGGAGAAACTGCCCATGTCAAAAGCGCCCTGGGCGTTATTCTGGGTAAGCATCGGGTAGACCCCTCCGCCTTCTTCCTCTGTCTCACCGGTTAACAGGGCAAGATTGCAGAGGGCCTTGACGGTTTCGACCCCGGAAAGATGCTGCGTCACACCTGAGCCAAAGACGATGGCCCGCTTCTTGGCCGAAGCATAGAGGTTTGCTGATGCCTCCAGATCTTGGGGTGAGATTCCTGTCGCCTGACAAATGAAGTCAAGCGAAAATTTCTCTAAAGAGGGTCGCAGATTTTCAAACCCCTCTGTCTTCGAATCGATGGATTCCTTCGAGGTGACGCCCTTTTCAATCAGAAGACGAATCAAACCGTTGATCCATGCAATATCCGTCCCTGGCAGAGGTCTTAACCAGAGGTTGGCCCACTGTTCCCATTTCGTCCTTCGGGGATCGACAACGATGATTTTAGCATCGTTGAAACGCATAGCCTCCCGCATCATATTGCTGAAGATGAGGTTGTCGTGGTAAGCATCCGCGCCAACCAATAGGATGAGATCAGCCCTTTTCACATCCTCCATGGCATGGGTCATGGCTCCTGTTCCGGTCGATGCCATCATCCCGTAAAAGGAGGAACCGCTGGCCAGTCGTGCTCCATTATCAATGTGGTTTGTGCCGATGCAGGTCCTCATCCACTTCTGAAAGAGGTAGTTCTCCTCATTTGTTGCCCGGGAGGAAGAGATTCCTCCGATGGATTGGGGTCCATGCTTCTCCTTAATTTCCTGAAGTTTTGTGGAAATCAAGGAGAGGGCCTCATCCCACAAGACATCCGCAAAAGCCCCCGATTTTTTCACCTTCGGTTTCTGAAGCCTCTCCGGGTGGTTGATGAAATCGTAACCGAATCGTCCCCTGACGCAGAGGCTTCCCTGATTGACTCCGGCTTCCTTCTTGGTGGTGACGTTTACCACCGTGTGTTTGGCAAGGCTGTTTAGCTCCAGCTGACAGCCACAGGGACAGAAAGTGCAGGTGGTCTGGACCCTGGAGAGCTGCCAGGTCCTTCCTTTGATGGGACTGAGATTTTCGGTCAATGCCCCTACAGGACACATCTGAAGACATTCCCCGCAGGAGATGCAGTTCTCTCTTCGGACGGCCTCTACGTGAGAAGAGAAACCGCGTTCTGCCACTTCAAGGACATCTGCTCCCGGAATGTCCATGCAGGCCTGGATGCAGCGGAGGCACATGACGCAACGGTCAAACCATTGTCGAATCAGCGGGGTTCCATAGAGAATCGGTACAATTTCCCTCTTTTCCGGAGGAAACTCATTCCGCTCAATTCCAAATTCATAGGTTCGGTTCTGGAGCTGGCATTCTCCTCCAGCATCGCAGACCGGACAGTCGATCGGATGATTGACGAGTAACAGTCTTAAGGCTTCAAGCCTCATCTTCTCCACGTGCTCGGTGCGGGTCTGGACAATCATGCCATCAACGACAGGAGTCGCACAGGAGGCCATGGGCATCTCCGCACCCTCCACGTCGACCAGACAAATACGGCACGATTTAAGGAGGCTTAACCTGCGATGGTAACAGAGCGTGGGGATATGGACCCCATTGTCTCTGGCTACCTCCAGGATCGTTTGATCCGGCCTTGCAGTCAATTCTTTACCATCGATCGTCAGTTTCAACATTCTCTACGAATTCCTCCGTTCACCCCCACCCTTGAACTCCCCCCTGCCTACCGGCAGGCAGGCATCCGGGGGAGAGAATTATCTATTGCCGACGCTCAGATCAGATCCCTCTCCTCTGGTGGAAGAGGGAAAGGATGAGGGGGAAAATGGTTGCCATCAACTATGTCGCAAACAGTCCTATACGGACGCATCTCAGGCAGCGGTCAGCCTCTCTCTGGGCTTCTGGAATTGAGAATCCCTCCTCGACCTCGTCAAAGATCCACTTCCGGGTATCCGGAGGAAGCAACTCCAGTACCTCCCGTCTCGTCCCACCGGAGATTCCGATCTTTTCGTCCTTTTGGTAAACCTTGATTTTCTCCACAAGGGCTTCGAGGCGTTCCTCTTCCGACTCCATTACCGCCCTTCCCTGGAGGAAAAGATCGATCTTATCCGCAGCCCTCTTTCCATGACCTGCTGCACGGACCAGGACATCGGGCCCGGTCACACAGTCTCCGGCAGAGAAGATGCCTTCCCGGCTTGTCATAAACGTCCCCTCCTGGATAGCGAGGGTCGATCGTTTGGTCGTCTTCACTCCATCCTTCTCTTCGAGAAAAGAGAGGTCGATGGCCTGACCAATGGCAGGAATGAGGATATCGGTTTCAATGAAAAATTCTGAGCCTTTGACAGGGACGGGTCTTCGTCTTCCACTCTCATCCGGTTCGCCGAGCTCCATCCGGATGCACTCCACTCCAACGACTTTCCCTTCCTTTGCGATGATCCGGACAGGGTTGCAGAGGTAGTGAAACTTCACCCCCTCCTCTTCGGCATCGTGGATCTCTACCGCATCGGCAGGCATCTCTTTTTTCGTCCTGCGATAGACCAGGTTCACATCATTCTTGCCAAGGCGAAAGGAAGAGCGGACGCAGTCAATAGCCACATTTCCGCCACCCACGACAACGACCTTTTTCCCCTCTGGATAGGGATCCCTACCCAGGTTAATCTCCAGAAGGTAGAAAACGCCTGGAATGAACCCTTTGTAACCCTTGTCTTCCCCTTCGACACCCATGGGTGTGTTTGTCTGGGCACCCACACCGAGGAAGATCGCCTTGTATCCCTGTTCGAACATTTGAGAAAGGGTGATGTCCTTTCCCACCTGGGTGTTGTAACGGAACCCAACTCCCAGACGTTCGAGGATTCCGGCCTCATATCTGACAATATCCCTCGGGAGGCGGTAGTCGGGAATTCCGACGGCTGCCATCCCTCCCGGCT
>DATIGG010000252.1:0-7122 GCA_035454825.1 Thermodesulfobacteriota bacterium
ATGGTCGTGCCATTGATATAACCGGAATCGTCGGAAGCCAGAAAGAGAACCACATTGACGATCTCTTCAGGCTGTCCCAGTCTTTTGAGCGGAACCCGGTTTGATAAACCGGAAACAAGGACCTCCTTGCTCAGGATGGGCGTATTCATACCGGCTGCAACAAACCCCGGAGCAATCGCATTGACCGTGATATGATATTTGCTCCATTCATAGGCCAGGATGCGGGTCAACATCATGACGCCGGATTTACTGACGCAGTAAGGCAGAAACCCTTGTTCCCCGTTGATCGCAGCAGCGGATGAGATGTTGATGATCTTCCCTCCTCCCTGCTCAATCATCCTCTTGCCAACGGCCTGGCAGCACAGGAAAACGCCCTTCAAATTGACGGCCATCACCTGATCCCAGCCTTCCTCTTTGATCTTCTCCGCTTCCAGAATAAATGGATTGATTCCGGCATTGTTCACCAGCACATCGATTTTTCCAAAGGATTGGGTAATCTCTTCAACCATTCTCGTCACATCCTGAGACGAGGAAACATCTCCGGCAACAGCCATCGATCTTGTTCCTGATCCCTCGATCTCTTTGGAAATCCCTCTTGCCTTCTCAAGGTCCCTTCCATGGACGATGACGTGCGCTCCCTCTTTTGCAAACCCCACGGCAAGAGACTTTCCGATTCCTCTGCTGGATCCGGTAATAAAAGCGACCTTTCCTTTAAAGTTCATCATTCCCCTCCTCTCATGAAATAAGGTTCATCCGGATATTGAGTGGGTAACCTCCCCTTAACCCCCCTTCATCCCCCCTTAACTTAAGGGGAGAATAGAGGAGGGTTACTCTTACCTCCAATGAGTCATTGCGAGGAGCTCTTAGCGACGAAGCAATCTCAAACAAACAGCCAGATTGCCACGTCCTTTGGGCTCGCAATGACAATGGTGGAGGGTTCTAATCCCTTTTCATAAATTTCTTCAATTTTTCTTCAAAAAGGAAATTCAGATGGTTGTTGTTCGACGGAGACCAGCCAAAAACCTGATCCCAGACCTCTTTGCTTTCCATGCAGAGATAGATAAATAGGTTTGGGTCTCCTTCTCTCAGCCATTTCACCATCTTTCGGTACATCTCGATCCGGATTTCTCTAAGATAGCGGAATTTTCCGTCCAGGCCCGGAAACAGTTCTCCCAAAAAGACCCTGGCATTCGGGAAGCGTTCTCTTGCAATCCCCTTGAGCTGAGGAGGATATCGGAACCCTCCCAGGCTGATCCACGCAATCCTTTTTGTATCGATCTTGTCAAAAAGCTCTTGGACAGTCTTCTGATAACTCCTCTCCCAATCCTCATGGTGGATGAGAGGATCAAAGTGAAATCCCAGCGGATAGCCTCTCTCCTGGCATTCTCGGGCAGCGCTGAATCTCTCTTCAAGAGGTGCTGTTCTCCTTTCCTCCTCCTCAATGATCCGGGGAGGATTGATCGACCAGGAAACAACCGTTCTCTCCCGGTGATCGAGTGAAAGAAGGTGATCCACTCCTGCCGATTTTGTCTTCAACTCCAGAATCCCTTTTTGTCTGCCGGCAAAAAAAGAAATAAGGGTCTCGGAAAGAGGAAAGATTGAGTCCAGAGCCAGACTGTCAGAGAGTTCTCCTGTTCCGAACCGCGGGAGACTCCGATGGTCCTGGGAAAGAAAGTCATCGATTTCCCGGAGGAGTTCATCCCAATTGGAGTACAGGGTCAGGAAGGGATTGTTGAGGTACCCCTGCAGGACACAGTAAGAGCAATCCATCGGGCAGTTCGTAAGGGCATTGATCACATGATATCCGCAACAGATATGAAGAGACGTTCCCGGGCAGGGTTTTAGCCGTCTTCCATAAAAACGGGTGATGAAAAGATTTCTCTTTCCTTCTCCGATGGGATCTTGCCTGGAAAGGCCTGATTTGATCAGGGATTTCTTATCTGAAACTCTTTCTACGGGAATATGAGGGAGGCTCTTTAAGATGGCTTATGAAACCCAATCGGTCTCTGCCTTCTCATCAAGATAAATTTTCTCAATCGGAAAAGTCACCATGAGGTTAACCAGCCCTGGTTTTACAAAACAAATCTTCAACAATTTAGTGGCTTGAAAACAACTTTATAAAATCCCTCCCAACCTCCCTTTGCCAAAGGGAGGAGATATCTCTTCCCCCTTTCGTAAAGGGGGATTGAGGGGGATTTAAAGTTCTGGTTACTTTGTGACATTCCACTAAGTCTCAACTATTTCTTTGAACGCCTTTTTGTCAACAAGGCTTGAGAGAGAGGAGAGGATCGACCGGTACTCTTCAATCGATGCGAATTGAAATTCCATTCTCAATCCCTTTCCCTCAAAGAAGGGAGAGTGATGGAGGGAGATTCTGGATGACAAACTTAAATCTTTTCTCTTTTTCTCAAATTCCTCTTCTAATTGACTCATCCGGGGGTAGCGAAGGGTCATCAGGGCTTTTTTGACTCTCTCTGTCTTTTGAGAAGAAGTAAGGTCCGGGTAAGTAAGGATGGCTTCAATCTCGGGCAGATCAACAACCTTTTTTGCAGCCCATTGGTTCCTTCTGGTAATCTCTTCGAGAAGGGTCAGTACTTCTCTCAGGCTATTCTCACCTAATTTCAGGGGAGTCAACAAGACCAGGACAGCTTTTCGGTCCTCAACGTTCAATGCGACCAGTCTTCTTATGTTCGTCCGGGAGACTTCCTCCTTTAGTACGTATCTTTTGACCTCCTCTTCCACCCTGGCGAGAGATAGAAAGGTATTCAATATCTTTTCGTTTGTTTCGAGGTCAAAGAGGGGTAAAAATTCTCTGGTGACGACAAGCGGATCGATCTTGAAATGATCAATCAATTTCTCTAAGGCGATGGCCTTCTCGATGGCATTGAGCCCCCGGGTGGTCAGATTTTCCTGGAGGGAGATGAGAAATAACTTCAGGTCCTCCATCTCCTTCTCCCCGAATATCCTCGCCTCGACATCGTCATACCCCAGTTCCCGGGCCACCGAAATCCGTCTGAAGCCGGAGACGATCTGGTATCCGTGCGGTTTCTCCCGCAAAAGGACCGGTTGAATGAACCCCGCTGCCTTAACCGAAGAGCGAAGTCTCTCAACGTCAGGCATAAAATTGACGGAGAAGGTTTGATCGGAAAGATCAATCTGACGGAGAGGGATTGTTTGAATTGGTTTCATTTCAATACCTTAAAGGACCATCACCCTCTCCCTCACGAGACTGTGTCACAATTCGCCGCTCGCCCTTCGACGCGTTCAGGACGAACGGCTGAGTAATTGATTTCTGATGTGCCGTGGTCCGTTCGTGGTGAGCCTGTCGAACCATGAACGGACTTGCGACACAACCTTCATAGAGGGTGGGGGTAATTTTGGTTTTATATCTCAATCCCATGCTGTCTCATGATCTCCTGGTAACGTCTTCCTTCCTGTTCATTTCCTCTTTTGATAAACCCTTCAGAGAGAATCTGGCATTTCCTTTTCATCTCCTTCAGGATCAGTTCTCTCTCTTCCGGGCCGGTATAGGGCTCGGAAAGGAGTTTTTCGAGGGCAATCACCCGGAACCGATCATTTCCCCAGGAACGATTGGAAAGTTGGTCAGGATGGCCCCCCCGTTTGATGATCAACTTCTTGTCAATGAAAAAGATCGGAAACCGGGCGGAAACTCGCAGCCAGAAGTCATAATCCTCGCAGACCGGGAGGGCTTCATCGAAAAGTCCGACCCTTGAAAAAAGCGTCTTTCTCATCATGGCAGAGGAAGGGCTGATAGTGCAGAGAGGGATACATTTCTCGAAGATCCAACCCGAAAATTTGGCGTGCTTGAGCATCGGGTTGACCCTCTTTTTTCTTCGGATCCAGATTTCATCCGTGTAACAGAGAGGGTAATGAGGATTCTCATCTAAAAAGTCAACCTGAATTCTTAATTTCCCTTTCACCCAGAGGTCATCCGAATCCAAAAAACTGATATATTTCCCTTTTGCGCGGACGATGCCGGTGTTCCGGGCAGCGCTCACTCCTCGATTTGCGGAATGTTCGAGAAGCTTCACCCGTCCCCCGTATTTTTTCATCCCGTCAGCCGTCCCATCGGTCGAGCCATCATCCACAACGAGGATCTCAACATCCTCAAAATCCTGGGCAAGGACTGAATCCACTGCCTCTCTGAGCATGGGAAGGCGGTTATAAGTAGGAATAATGATGGAAACTTTGGGCATAATCATCCATTGGAATATTGAAATAATGGAACGATGGAATAACCATTCTATCATTCCATGTCTTTCATGCCGCAACCTGTCTCTAACGATCCGCTATTCATGGTTTCGGAGGCAAGGCTACCCCGGTCCGCCTGGTCATTTTCTTTGTCCGTCTGATTCGCTTTCGCAAAATTTCTGCCATCTTCCAATTGTGTTGCTGGAGGGCGTCTTCTCTTTTCAGTCTCAACTCTTTAACCTTCTTCTTAAGCTCCGCCGCGGTAAACACCATCTTTTCTTTCTTTACAAAAACCTGCCTCTCTTTTTTCACCGGTTCGGGAATGCCTTTGGCTGCCCGTATGGCCACAATCAGTTCCTCTTTCTTCATCGCATGGACGCCGCTGATGCCAGTCAATCCAAGAGCCATCTCTCTCAATTCTTTTGCGGTCAACTTCTCCAGGGGCTTCTCCTTTTTCTCCATGGCCTCTCCTCCTTCTTATGAGATTAAAAATCGGGTGAAGTCCGGCCCGGACCGGACGCTCCATTTCATGGGCAAGACCCCCTTCAGGAACCCTTCAAATGCTTCATGGTGATCAACCCTTCGGTTCTCTCTGGTCTAAGGACCGGAGACCTTGCTCAGGGTTGACCCTGAGCGCGGCTTTGAGCCTGCTCTAAAGAGCCGGGCTTGGCGTAGTCGAGGGCCAATTCCAAAGACCGCGAACGAAAGAAGGAATGGTTAAATTTATAAGATTTTTCAGATCAAATCAACCCTCATGTTGACAGTGACGAAGAGCGATCCAGGGCTTGCGCACATCGAAGGGGTTAATCGATAGGAGAATGGAAAGGGGGGGGTTGTTCACACATTAAAAAGAAAGTTGATGATGTCGCCGTCTTCAACCTTATAGTCTTTGCCCTTCTGCATCAATCGGCCGACCTCTCTCACCTTCTGCTCGTCCCCGAGTTTAATCAGATCATCATATTTCATCACCTCTGCCCGGATGAAGCCGCGCTCGATGTCAGAATGGATGACTCCAGCTGCCCGGGGCGCCAGTGTCCCCTGCCGGTTTGTCCATGCCCGCACCTCATCAGACCCCACGGTAAAGAATGAAATCAATCCAAGGGTGTTGTAGCAGAGCAAGGTTAACCTGTCCAGGGCCGGCCGATCGAGATGGAGTTCCTTCAGAAAGACCTGGCGCTCTGTCGGGTCAAGGAGAGAAAGCTCCTCTTCAATTTTGGCTGATACAGCAATCCACTCAAAATCCTGATCAAGGAAACGTTCTTTCAACTGAGGGATCAGGTTTTGATCCTTCAATTCATCTTCGCCCACATTAAGGATAATGATGACCGTCTTACGGGTTAACAAAGGGTAGCTGGCAATCAGTTTCTCTTCGACTTCACTGAAGCCGAAGCTTCGCAGGGGACAGCCCTTGTCAAGGTGGGTCTTCATACGGGTGAGGAGGTCTGTCTCAGTGGCCACCTTCTGGGCATCCCTCTTCTTGTTCTGCTCTTTCTCAAGCCGTTCAAGGCGCTTCTCGATCAAAAGCAGATCATTGAGTTGCAGTTCCTCATTAAGGATCCGGATATCGCGCTGGGGATTGACGCTGCCTTCCACATGATAAAGGGTATCATCCTCAAAATTCCGAACGAGGTGGCAGATAACGTCCACTTTCTCGAGTGCCCGCATGATTTGATCATTCCGGGAGGTCTGTTTGTCCAAGTCAGGCAGAAGAGCGAACTCAAAGTAAGCAGGGGTCTTCTGACGTGGGGCATAAATCTCTACGAGACGATCGAACCGCACATCCCGCACCTTTGCAAGCCCCAGGGCTGCACCTTTTCTATCTTCCAGGTTTGCCTGTTGCCCGGTGAGCAAACGAAAAAGCGTGCGCTTTCCAACCTGAGGAAAACCGACCAGACCAAGTTTCATAGTAATACCGCCTTTCATTGAACAAAATCCCTCCCTTGCGACTCGATTTCGCAGGCGCAACTTTGCCACGATAACCTCAACGAATCTCAGGAATGATCTCTGGGAATGCTTGAAGATCAATACCTTGGGAGAATCACTCAGGCGGGATTAGTTTTTACGAATTAAAAATAACACAAGGGATCATTCTTGTCAAAAATACCGGAAACCATCTTGAAATTGCTAAAAAGTTAGATTTTTGATATAGATAGTGTGTGTCCATAAACATCTTCCGCCGTCATGCCGGACCTGATCCGGCATCCAGAACCTTATTAATTCCGCACAAATTACTCTGCCTCAAGATATTCAGTGATGATCTGGGGAACTTCTAAATAATGCTTGTCAGTTGTAAGAACCTTTAGCCCATGTTGCATGGCAGAAGCGGCGATCCACAAGTCATTGGTCGGTATCGGTCTGCCTTTCATCCGAAGGGACTGGACAATCACAGCGTATCTATCTGAAGTTTCTTCATCAATCTCAGCAATAATGACTCTCGGGGAACTGAGAAAATCCTTGAGAATGGCTCGATTCCTCTTCTCATTCTTTCCCATCAAAAAACCCGCCTTCAATTCACCCAGCACCACAGGATTGAAAACGATCTCATCTGCCTGCTGCACTGTTTCTTTAGCTCCAGGACTTCCCCTTAGAAATGCGACATAAGCGGAAGTATCCATCATAACCTTGTTTTTTTCCACACGTCCTCATCCACTGTTCTCTGAAACTCGACGCTCTTTATGAATTCTTCCGCCTCTCTTTTTGTCCAGACCCCGCAAAGATGATCTAAGTCACGGTGCAGGAGCTTCCTATCGTGCACCTTTTTCTTTTTGCCAATAGTCTTTTCAAGAACAGAAATAAAGGCTTTGTTCAAGCTCGATCCATTCTTTTCCGCCTCTTTTTTTATCATCCTTTCAACCTCGCCTGGGATTCCTCTCAGCGTAATTTGTCTCAAATGAATCACCTCCATGTGAA
>DATIGG010000253.1:0-5505 GCA_035454825.1 Thermodesulfobacteriota bacterium
ATGGACAAGCCTCTCAAAGTAAGGGAATACAAACCGATCCCATAACTTAGGGGAAAGCATGGAGCTTGCCGATCGCCACCCACCAACCCAAACACAAGGCACGCCGAGTTGTTTCGTCATTTCACAAACAGGGCCGGAGAAATGGGGAATGGCCACATCCATGGCCGCTTGAACCTTATCAGGAATCTTATAGAGATCACGGACAAACTCGACCATTGATCGACCGCCGCAGAAAAGTTCAAAGGGTGTGGTGACCCCACTGAGGCTCATGACGGGGATACCTTCCTTCGTCCACATTTCCAGCATTTGGGGGATGTTTTGCATTGCAGCACTAAACTTTTCTGAAATGTTCCCACCGATCCGCTCTTTCACATAGGATTCATAAAAGACGGGCCACCCCTGTATAAGAATCCGCTCATAATCCTCAGGCTTCATGAGATCTGTTTCATCCATTTGCCATAAATCATTCTCAGGGAGGTCAATCCCTGGAATTTTGACCTTTGACATCCATAAATAAGCCAGCTCGTATGCACAGAAGCTTCCGTAGTTGATTGCGTCCGCTTCTCCGACCATTTGGAATGCCTGGATCATGGCCCCAATTGAATTGTTCACATCTCCAAGGAAGACCGACATGGGCATTTTTGTCACTCTTGCCGCGAATGCAGCATACTCCAGGACGACCGGTGTTCGATCAGGTTTTTCAAGGGCAATGGCTTTGGATATTCTCTCATTGCGAACTTTCAATAATCCTGCTTTACCCATTCCGTCTCCCCTTCAACATCTTTTGGCTCAACTCTACGGCTTCCTGAGCATTCGGGCCAAAACCATCCGCTCTCACATAATTGCAGGTAGCCTGGGTTACCGGGCCTCCTCCAATCAAAATCTTCAGATCCTTTCGCAGACCCGCATCCTCGATCTCTTTGATGGCAGATCTCATATGGTCAAATCCGGTTGTTAGAAGGCAAGAGATGCCCAGTAGGTCGGGTTTTTGATCCCGAATCGCTTTAACGAATGTTTGAATGGGTACATTGACACCAAGATCAATTACTCTGAAGCCATTACATCTTAGAATATTGGCGACGATGTTTTTGCCAATGTCGTGAACATCTCCAAAGATCGTCCCAATAACAAGCGTCCCATATTTTAAAGAACCTTGATCAAAGTCTTCACCTAACGCATTCACAGCCTCCTTAAAAATGCTGGAGGACATAATCAACTCCGACAAGAAGTATTCCCCCGCCTCAAACCGTTTGCCCACCAAACTCATCCCCTCTTGCAAGAGTTGAATAATATCAAAAATGGGAACGTTTCTTTCTTTCAGCGTTATTACTTCAGCCAATACTTTATCCTCTTGCAGGCTGCTCAGTGCGTCAACAAGCTTATGGGTCATTGAATATCCTCCCATTCTTGATCCTTCTTCCAATCTTTTGTCAGTCTTCAAGTCCGTATTGGACACTATCCAGAAGCATATGAATAGCTTCATTGTCTGAAGCTAGGGCCGCTTCGTAAAATGTTTCGGATAACGTGGGGTGGGGGAAGACAGTCTTCTTGATGCCTGAGATATCCAAGCCGTTTTGGATCGCCAAAGAAGCCAAGGAAATCAGTTCCGTGGCCTGGGGGCCAATGATGTGGACTCCTAAGACAGCCCCTGTCTTTGACTCAGAAACAATCCTTGCCAGTCCCTGGGAATTCCCCAAGGTCCCGGAACGGCCATTCCCTATGAAATAAAAGTCTCCGACCTTTACGGTGTGTCCTAGTCCCTCGGCCTCCTCTTCTGTTAAACCAATAGACCCGATCTCCGGATCTCCCCAGATGCAATTGGGAAAGAACCTGTGTCTCCCATCGGGGTGAAGCCCTAAAAGGTGATCTACTGCGACAATCGCCTGGACAATGGCTTTATGGGCAAAATAAGGAGGACCTGCTGCATCGCCCACTACGTAAATACCTTCTACCTGGGTCTGCATCCCTGGCCCGGATTCTACGATTCCTTCGTTCATTGTCAAACCCGCAGCTTCAAGATGAAGGCCGGAGTAATCGGGTTGCCGAGATCCCGTCAATAGCATTTTGTCCACCTTGATCTCTTGCTTCCCTTTTTCTGTCTCAAGGATCAATGTCACATCTTCACCACTTTCCGCATGTGTCGCCACCACCTTCGTGCGGGTCAGAACTTTGATTTGACGCTCGGTCAATATCTTTTTGTATCGGTTGGCCAGGCTTCGATGAAGCTTAGGTAAAATATTATTTTCCTTCTCTATGATTGCGACCTTCGTGCCTAAATTGTAATAAATCGATGCAAACTCTACCCCCCGGTTACCTGCCCCGACAATGGCCAGGCTCCGGGGAACCGTCTTCAGTGCTAAAGCATCATCCGTACTCCAAATAATTTCTCCGTCGATCTGAAGGCCCTCGCCATGGTGAGCGGCTGCACCTGTTGCCAGAATCGTCTTTTTAGGGAAGATCTGTTCTGTCGTCCCATCGACCCCCTTGATTTCAACGGCGGTCGGACCCGTGAATGATGCTTCCCCTTTCAGAAAGAATACACCATTGCCAGCCAGCAGCTTATCCACCCAGGTTCGCGAGCCTTCTACCACCAAATCTTTTCGCTCCGCAATGCGCTTGAGGTTGATTTTCATGTCACCCTTCATGAAATGACAGTTGCGGACAGCCGAAATCATGAGGGTATCCTGGATCAGGCATTTACTTGGAACACAGCCGCGATTGAGGCAAGTCCCTCCCAAGGCCCGGCGTTCCACCAGAATGGTTTTCAGACCTTTTTGGGCAGCCCGGATAGCAGCAGTATATCCTCCCGGGCCTCCACCAATGACAAGAAGATCACATTCTTTACTATTCATGCTCAAAGGCTTCCTCCCAACAAGATCGCCTGAACACCCTTCCCCTCACCTCTGTCCCTCTCCCCCCACGGGGAGAGGGGATGGATAAGGAGGAGTGGCTATTTCAAAATCTTTCTAAAGAGATCCGGAGTTTCAATAATCTCTTTTACCCTTCCCAGGAAGAGAGAGGCTGGGACTCCGTCCACAGTACGGTGATCATGGGTCAAACACAGGTGGGTCATCGTACGGATGGTCAACTCACCTTTATAAACGGCTGGTCTTGGCCCGATCTTCCCGTAGGCCAGTATGGCGCTCTCCGGCGGATTGATAATGGGAGTGATAATATCTGTCTCCACCTTGCCTCCACTGCTCAAGGTAAACGTTCCGCCCCGGTACTGCTCCGGCTCCAGTTCATTTGCACGGGCTTTCTGAACAAGTTTCTTCACTTCCCTGCTGATTGCCACAAGGCTTTTTTTATCCGCATTTCGAACCACAGGAACCACTAATCCATCCTCTAAGGCCACAGCCACACCGATATTATATTCTCCCCAATAAATCACCTCCTCCCCTACAACCGAAGAGTTAATGACTGGAAATTCCTTTAGAACAGCAGGGAGGATCCTAACAATCATCTCCACGAAAGTGATCTTTGTTTCCGGATGATCAAGAACCAACTCCTCACGAAACCTGGCGAGTTCCGTCATATCCGCTTCGGAGACAAGGGTGAGTTGGGCGCTATGGTGAAGGCTTGCCATGAGATTGTCAGCGATCCTCCGGCGCATGCCGGAAAATGAAATCCTTTTTAAAACCGTCCTGTCACCAAGACTGGGTGGGGGCGTGACACTTGGTTGGGGTGGAACAGGGGCCCTTTCTTCTTCCCCTGTTTCGAAAGAAAGGCGGACTCCTTCTTCCTCTTTCTCCCATGGTTCGATAGGTCGGTCCTGAGCGAAGTCGAAGGGCTCACCATGACCGGTCGCCCTGAGCTTGTCGAAGGGTGGCAACTCGCGTTTATATTTTTCAAATTCTTCCGGGCTATCAGCAACGATGCCGAGCATTTCTCCTATCTTCACTTTTTGATTCACATTCCTTAGACTGAGTACGATACCCGAAGCAGGGGCCTCTACCTCAAAGGTCACCTTGGCGGTTTCGATGACAACGACGGTCTTCCCCTTCTCCACCGACTCTCCGTCGGCCTTAAGCCACTTTACCACCGTGATGCTGTCTTGTGTCATGCCCAGTTTCGGCACCTGAATCGGTGTGATCATGCCGGGGAAACTCCTTTCGTGTTCAGAAAAGATCGTGATTCGGTAAAAACTACTATTGCGCAACCACTCCGCCATCGACAGACAAAGCAATTCCCGTCACGTAGGAAGCTCCGTCCGAAGACAACCATAGAACTGCGCCAGCAATCTCCTCGGACCTTGCAAACCGGCCCATAGGGTGTTTGCTTAACAAAATCTTTTCCAGATCCGGAAAGGCATCGATACTCGATTTTACCATCGGCGTCGTCACCGTGCCTGGACAGACGGCATTGATCCGTATTCCTTGCTGGACATATTCCAGGGCCGCTGTTTTCGTGAGACCCACGACGCCATGTTTGCTTGCGGTATAGGCAGCCAGGCCCGGGGTTCCGATCAATCCTCCTGCCGATGCCGTGTTTACAATCGATCCACTCCCTTGCTTAAGCATCTGAGGAATCTCATATTTCATGCAAAGCCACACGCCTTTCAGATTGATTTGTAAGATCCGATCCCAGTCCTCTTCTTCACAATCCACGGTGGACCCAGGAATTCCCACTCCTGCATTGTTGAATGCACAGTCCAGGTGGCCATAGGTTTCAACAGTTTTTCTGACCATGGCCAGGGCATCCTGCGATTTCGACACGTCCGCCTGGAGAAAAATAGACGTCCCACCAGCTTCCTTGATCATACGGACCGTCTCCTCTCCTCCCTTTGCCACCAGATCGGCCACGACCACTTTTGCCCCTCTCTGGGCAAAGGCCAGAGCAGTGGCCCTTCCAATCCCGGAGCCACCCCCGGTTACCAAAGCAACCTTTCCTTCAAATGGTTTGTCCATTTTCAACCCTCCATGTGGAAAATAGCATAGCGCAAAGCGCATCGAGCCAAGCGAGCAAAATAATCAGTGCAAAATGTTCAATTATCAATTGCCAATTAACACTGAGAGGCAGAACTGAATTTGATTCTGTAAGTCACTGATAATTGGCCAATCCTAATTAATCATTGTTCCCTCTGCCCCCCAAATTAGCTGAAGATAGCGCCTCCATCCACATTGATGGCTTGACCGGTAATCTCCTTCGCCTCTTCTGAGGCTAAAAAAGCGACAAGATTCCCGACATCCTCAGGGGTCTGGGGTCTTTTGAGAGGAATCATGGTCTGGACAACCGCTTGAAAAACTTGGTCAGGGTTCATCCCGTGAAAGGCTGGATAGGATTGAGAGAGGACTTTAGAAGCTTCGTCCCACATGGGCGTCCAGATGATCCCCGGACAGACCGTGTTGACATTGACGTTATAGGGGGCCAATTGAAGGGCGATTGCCTGGGTAAAGACAATGACTCCGGCCTTACTCGCGCAGTAGTGAGGTATAAAATCAACGCCTTTGCGGCCTCCGATAGAGGAAAGATTAATAATCTTTCCTTTTTTTTGCTGCTTAAAAT
>DATIGG010000254.1:0-4707 GCA_035454825.1 Thermodesulfobacteriota bacterium
CTCCAGAAGTTCCTTCATCGTTACTGTGGACATTGAACCCTCCCTATGGTTTCCATTTTTCTCTTTTTCCTTCCATGAGTGAGATAGCTTGAGGTCAAATTAACTTTAGGTAACATATGATTATGGGTTTTTCAAGAGAAAAACCCACAGAAAAGGAAATATCCCCTAACGACTATTCCTATTATTTGATAATAAATGGTGGAGGTGGGATTCTTTGTTTTGACCTAAGTCAAGGAAAACAAGGGTTTATAATCTTATTATTTTGCTTAATGCCGCATGACTGCGGATCAGTCAGAACCAAGAAACTGTCCTGATTTATGCTGTTACGGCATGCGCTATAGCCTACGCACCATGGTATTTTTCACACGAGAAGGAGGATCAAACATGAGATGTCCGGGTCAGGATATGAGATATTGGAAGCCAGGGGACATTTTTAATTCGCGATGTCCAAATTGTGGAGAATGGATCGAATTTTTCAAGGATGAAGTCCGCCGCAAATGCCGTTGTGGCCATGTAGTGACCAATCCCAAACTCGATTTTGGATGTGCTGAGTGGTGCCCTTATGCGGAACAGTGTATTGGAGCCGTTCCGGATGAGGTGAAGGCTCGACAGAAAACGGAGAAAGAAAACTCCCTCAAGGAGAGGATCTCTCTTGAGATGAAAAAATATTTTGGCAGTGACCCGAAGCGAATCAGGCACGCTCTTAAAGTGGCTCGCTATGCAGAGCAGATCCTGAAGATGGAAGGCGGGAACCCCCTGGTTGTCCTGGCTTCAGCCTACCTCCATGACATAGGAATCCGCCGGGCGGAGAAGAAATATCGGAGCACTTCAGGTGAATACCAGGAGAAGGAAGGCCCTGTGATTGCCAGGGAGATTTTAGAAAAACTGGATGTAAAGAAGGAGATGGTGGACGAGGTCTGCGATATCATCGGTCATCACCATCACCCACGGGAAGAAGAGACTCTTAACTTTCAGATCGTTTACGAGGCCGATTGGCTCGTCAATATGGAAGAGGATGGACTCTCTCAAGATCGACATGAGGTTCAGTCAATGATCGAAAGATATTTTAGAACAGAAACGGGCCGTCAGTTGGCTGAAAAACTTTATCTTTCCTGAGCTCCAAAGAATGAGTGAAGATTTATCGGAACTCACTCCTTTTTAAGAGGATTGTGGGGTTGGGGCCAATGAGTGAGAAGAGGGCAGGGTTGAGATCAATTTTTTCAGGGTAAGAGCATTTTTGATCGCAAAGCCGTAAGCATCGTTATTGAAATAGACAAAGGCTGTTTTCCCCTTCTTTTTCCAACCTTCAATTTTGGCGGCCCATTCTTTTAATTCCTGGTCTGAATAATTGGAACCGTAAAGAGTTTCACCTCCATGAAGGCGAAGATAGATAAGATCAGATGTTACTGCCTCCATAGAGGGAAGTCCTGATCCATGGGCAATACAAAGAGCGAAGTTGAATTCTTCCAGGATCTGAGTAGCCTCCCGGCAGAACCAGGATTCATCTCGGAACTCGAAGGCATGACGGATCGACTTTGAACGGGGAAGCGTTGACAAAAGCACGCAGAACTCTTCCAAACGCTCCTTCTGAAACCTGAACCGGGGTGGAAGTTGCCAGAGCACAACCCCTAACTTTTCTTTTAGTGAGGAGGCGTGCTCCATGAGGAGGGAAAGGGGTTCCCTGCATTCCTTCAGCCGTTTGATATGGGTGATGAAGCGGCTCCCCTTCAGCCCAAAAGAAAACTTGTTCGGGGTCCGTTTATACCAGTTCTGAAAGGATTCTTTGGTGGGCAGGCGATAAAAAGAGACGTTCAATTCCACGGTATCGAAATGTTCTGCATAGAATTCGAGCCACTTTCTCTGGGGAAGGTCAGCAGGATAAAAGATTCCATCCCACCAGTGGGGATAATTATAACCACTCGTTCCAATCCGGATCATGTGTGCCCAATTTTAGATTTGGGATTTCAGATTTAAGAATCTAAAATCCAAAATCTGAAATTAATGATAATATCCTCCTCCGCTACCTGGGCCTTTTTGGGACCACTTCCTCCTATAATATTCACGGCGAATTTTTTGTCGGATCATGGGATAGCCCATGTAGATCAGTCCAAAGAGAAGCCCTCCCAGATGAGTGAGGTGAGCGATGCCTCCTCCTGTCCCTCCCCTTGAGAAATAGATGAATTCCAGGAAGCCATAAATCAGGACAAAATATTTGGCAGGGATTGGGAAGAGAAAGTAAATATAGATGAGCCGGTTGGGAAAGAGCCAGCCAAAGGCAAGTAAAATACCATAGATTGCTCCGGATGCTCCAATCACAGGGATCAACTGGTAAGGCGAAAAGACGACCGTGCAGATTCCTGCGCCAATACCGCAAAAGAAAAAGTAGAACAAGAATTTTTTCGACCCCCAATAGTTTTCAAGCTCTCCGCCGAACATCCAGAGGGCCAGGAGGTTGAATAAGATATGAGAAACATCTCCATGGAGAAAAATATAGGTAAAGAGTTGCCACAAAAAGAATTTCTTCCAGACCAGCAAGGGGACGAGACCCAGATAGAAGTTGATCTTATAATCGACGACCATTTGGAGGAGGAAGACGGCTGCGGTCATGATGATCAGTTTCTTGATAACGGGAGTCAACCCATATCCAAAGGAGAAACGGTACTGTTGGTAAGTCATTCTTTCACCTCGTCAAATCGAATTCCATATTTCTTCATCTTATAACGAAGCATTCTTTCGCTAAGGCCGAGACTTTCAGCCGCCCTGGTTTGAACCCCGCGGTGTTGATGGAGAGCTGTCACGATCCTGTCCCTTTCCACCTCTTCGAGGATCTCAGGTAATCTTTTTTCTCTGCCGGAGAATTGCAGGAAGCCTTCTGATTTTTCCTCCCTGAGGTGAAAGGGGAGGTCCTGGGTGGTGATGATTTCTCCCCGGCATAGGACCACCGCCCGTTCGATGATGTTTTCAAGTTCTCTCACATTTCCAGGGTAAGAATAACGGAGGAGAAGGGTTCTTGCTTCCCTGGAGATGTCTGAGACCGGTTTTTGATTCTGTGTCGAATATTTTTTCAAGAAATGGTCGATCAAAAGGGAGATATCCTCCTTTCGCTCTCTCAGAGGGGGAAGATGGATGGAAATTACATTCAATCGATAGTAGAGGTCTTCCCTAAAATGGCCCTTTCTAATGGCATCCTCAAGATTATGGTGAGTTGCGGTGATCACCCGGACATCCGCTTTAAGGGTGAGATTAGACCCAACCCGTTGAAACTCCTTTTCCTGCAGGATTCTCAGAAGCTTGACTTGAATTCCAGGGGTGAGATCCCCAATCTCGTCGAGAAAGATCGTTCCACTGTCTGCCTCTTCAAATCGGCCGACTCTCCTCTGAGTTGCTCCTGTAAAGGATCCTTTTTCATGGCCGAAGAGTTCGCTTTCGAGCAGGGGCTCAGGGATGGCAGAACAGTTGACCTTGACCAGGGGCTTTGCAGAACGGTGGCTTGCATAGTGGATGGCGTTCGCAATGAGTTCCTTTCCGGTCCCGCTCTCACCCCGGATAAGCACCGTTGCCTGGCTGGGTGCGACCCGGGCCACAAGCCCCATGACTTCCTCCATTCTGCCGCTTCGATAGATAATATGGTGGAAAGACAAATGTTCTTGAAGTCTCTCCTTAAGGGCCCTATTTTCTTGAATGAGGGTCGTTCTTTCCAAGGCCTTCTGGAATTTGAGGAGGAGCTCCTCGAGATCGATGGGTTTGGTCAGGTAGTCGAGGGCACCCTCTTTCATGGAGGCCACAGCAGTCTCCACGGTTCCATAGGCAGTCATCATGACGACAGGGAGATCGGGGAAAAGGCTTCGGATCTCTTTAAGGGTCTGGAATCCATCGAGTTCAGGCATTTTGTAGTCGAGGAGGACGATATCGAAAAATTGATCTTTGAGTTTGAGGAGTGCCTCCCTCCCATTTACCGCAGCTTCGACTTCAAACCCCTCTTTTCTTAAGAAGCCTTCGAGAAGGTCCCTCTGGGTCTTTTCATCCTCAGCAATCAAGATTTTGGCTTCTTTCACGAGCACTTTGCGGTCAAGGGTTGAGGCTGGGTGTGTGTGTTCCCTATTGCGTCTTCACCCTTGTGGGCAGCAGAATGGTTACCTTCGTTCCCATCCCGATCTGACTTTCCAGTTTTAACTGGCCTCCGTGGGCCTCAATGATCCGGTGAGCAATCGGGAGTCCTAATCCTACCCCTTTCTCTTTGGTGGTATAGTAATAATTGAAAATCTTTTCCATCTGGTCCGTCGGAATACCGGTCCCAGTGTCAGAGATTTTGATTTCAACCCGGTCTCTAAAAGCATGGGTTTCGATGCAGAGCAAGCCCCCCTGCTCCATGGCCTGCATCCCATTCTTCATAATATTGATGAGCGCCTGTGTCAACTTCTCTTCATCCATCTGGATAGGTGGCAGATCTGAATCGATTTCTGTCTGTATCTTGATCCCTAAAGAGGATGCTTCTTCCTGAAAGAGCGTCACTAAATGTTTAAAGAGATTTCCGAGAGAGGATTCCTTTACATTGAGATGGAAAGGTCGGGAGAGGGTCAGGAATTGCTCAATGATTTCATTGACCCTCCAGATTTCTTTAAGAATTAATTCTGTAAAAGAGAGATATTCTCCTTGCCTTGACTCCTTCTCAGGCGGAAACTCCCGTTTAAGTCTTTGAATTCCCAT
>DATIGG010000255.1:0-5888 GCA_035454825.1 Thermodesulfobacteriota bacterium
GAAACGGGCTTCCTTGCCGTAACCTTAACCCAAGACCGGGGGCCATTTTCATGGTTCGAGGGCGCCCTCCGGGCATGGGGCATTAGACACATATCTTCATTTCTGACGCCAGGCTCTATGAAACCCAACCATGTCACTCCCCTGATTCTTAATTCTTCTAAAGATGTTTCCCCGAAAGGTACGAATACATCTTATCACAGTTTAGGTAACCAAAATCAAAGGAATTGAATTTCTGTATTTACGTCTAACTTATTGATATATAACAGAAATCTTATTTACGAAGATTTTTGTGGGAAAATTCTTAAATTTTTTACAGGATTTTAGAGGAAATTTCTTAAATTTTTTCGCAAAAGCAGATCTGTCTCTTCTTCATCGGTTTCATCGGTCAAAGACTCCATTTTCAGCTATTAGATCGAAGCCATTGGTTTTGCCCCGAGGAGGTTACCGTGAAAATTTACAGTGTCGCCCTAATTCCAGGAGATGGTATTGGTCCCGAAGTTTTGCGAGAAGGCAAAAAGGTGTTGGATGCCGCTGCTGAGGTGGCAGGCATCACGTGGCAGTGGAAGGAGTATCCCTTCGGTGCCGAGCACTGGCTAAAATACCGGAAGGGCCTGCCCACCCTGATGAGCGAAGAGGACATGGTCGAGCTGGGCACCCACGATGCCATTTACTTCGGCGCTGTTGGCGATCCACGGGTGCCGGAGTATGTGGAGCAGGCAGGGGCCCTCCTCTGGATGCGCTTCTATTTCGATCAATACATAAACCTGAGGCCTGCCAAGCTTCTGCGTGGTATCGAGTCACCGCTGGCCGGAAAGCAGTCCCACGATATCGACCTGTATGTCGTGCGCGAGAATAGCGAGGATTTCTACATCGGCCTTGGGGGCCGCTTTGCAGGGACGAGGGGCCGCGAGAATCTTGAACTTCCCCGCGCGCTTTACAAGGCTCGCTTTAAAGTGGACGTCGAACTGGAACCAGGGGACGAGTTGGCCTACCAGATCGGGGCTATGACTGGCCGGGGCGCTGAGCGTGTGATTCGCTACGGGTTTGAGTTGGCCAGGCGGAAGAACTTGTCCCGGGTCACGGTTGTCCACAAAGCCAACGTACTGACCAAGATTTATGGCCTTTGGATTGAGACGGCTGAACGGGTGGCCAAGGGCTATCCTGACATTGAGCTGGAGTTCGCCATCGTGGATGCGGCGGCAATGTGGCTTGTTCGGCGCCCAGAGTGGTTCCAGGTCATCGTTGCACCCAATATGTTCGGCGACATCCTTTCTGACCTGGCGGCGGCAACCGTGGGGGGCATGGGGTTTGCGCCAGGAGGCAATATTAACCCGGACCGCAAGGCAGGGGTATCGATGTTCGAACCCATCCATGGGTCGGCCCCCCGGCACGGGGGAATGAACAAGGCCAACCCTGTTGCTACCATCCTCGCCGGAAAGCTGATGCTGGAGCACCTGGGCGAGGAGCGTGCGGCTGAACTCGTTGAGCAGGCCACAGAGGACGTTTTAGGCGCGGGGAAAATCCGTACCTATGACATGGGTGGTACGTCGTCCTGCAGCGACATGGGCAATGCCATCTCGGAACGTCTGGTCCAGCTTAAGCCGTAACGGGTGGATGGCCAGTCATTATCCTTCGGCAGAAAATTACCTTAATTACCCCTCTCCCTTGGCGGGAGAGGGAAGGGTGAGGGGGAACCCCACTGTCCACCCCCACCTTAATCCTCCCCCGTCGAAGGGGGAGGAGAGTAGAACAACGATTTTCATGGTTTGTGGGTGACGAACCCGTCATGAAAAATTCGGTAAAAAAAGTGCTTTGACAGCCTGGTCCTTTTGCGTTATAGCACTTAAATCCCACCAGGCGAAGAACATCAAGAGCTTGGAGGAATTGGATGACTGTCGCGGAGTGGTAGCACACTCCTGAAGACTCAGCACATTCGGAGGTGATTGTGAAGACACTAAGACCGGTTGATATCGGGGTGGGTTGTTTTCTCGCCCTGCTCGGGATTTTCATTCTGTATGCATCGTCGATGATCAGGACGGGGGTGGAAAGGTCCCTGTCGCCCCGCACCATTCCCTCTACCCTCGGTTTTCTCATATTGTTTTGCGGTATCGGACTTGCAGTCAAATCGTGGCGTTTCCGGGGAGAGGATCCCAAGATCAACTGGCCGGACCGCCTTGGGATAAAGATCATCCTGGTCAATCTGATTAGTCTGGCATTTTACATTGTCCTGATGAATCCGCTCGGGCTGCCCCTGAGCACGTTTCTCTACGTCACCTTTTCTACCTGGTATCTGAAACGGTCGAAATGGGTCACGGCGATCGTGATGGGCCTCATTTTTGGGGTTGTCTCGTACTATGTGTTCATCCGTCTACTGGGGCTCTCTTTCCCGGAGGGCGTCTTGTTTGAAGGTTAGGAGGACTGTATGGGTTTTTCCTGGGAGTATCTCTTGCAAGGGTTTATGACAGCCCTTTCTTTGCAGAATCTCTTCTGGGCGCTGGTAGGCTGTTTCATCGGAACCCTGGTCGGGGTGCTCCCCGGTATCGGTCCTGCCTCCGGGATTGCCATCCTGCTGCCTCTGACCACAGTGCTTCCCCCGACTTCGGCGATCATCATGATGGCGGCCATCTATTACGGCGCCATGTACGGGGGGTCGACGACCGCAATCGTCGTCAACATTCCAGGGGAGGCCTCCTCCGTGCCGACTGCCATAGACGGCTATGAAATGGCCAAGCAGGGGAAAGCCGGTCCGGCTCTGGGGATCTCTGCCATCGCCTCTTTTGTCGCAGGAACGCTCGGAATTATCGGCCTTACTTTCTTCGCCCCGCTCCTGGCTAACTTTGCCGTGGTCTTCGGCCCGCCGGAATATTTTGCGTTGATGTTCATGGCGTTGACCCTGATCATCAGCCTTTCCGGCCGCGCCCTTTTAAAGGGGGTAATCTCCATGGCCCTCGGGCTCATAACCTCTTTGATTGGTCAGGACCCTCTCACCGGAGCCACCCGGCTGACCTTCGGATTTCCGAAACTTTTGGCCGGAATCGATTTCATCAGCGTCATCGTGGGTCTCTTCGCGATCAGCGAGGTGATGATCAATGTGGAGCAGAGAGTCACCGCCATCAGTCAGAAGATCGGCAACTGGATGCCGACCTGGGCCGATATAAAGCAGTGTCTGGGGACGATGTTCCGCTGTACAGGTGTCGGATTCTTATTGGGGCTCCTTCCCGGGGTCACTCCTTCAGTCACGACGTTTGTGGCTTATGATCTCGAGAAGCGGATCTCGAAGCATCCCGAGCGATTCGGCCACGGGGCGATCGAGGGGGTTGCCGCCCCTGAGGGGGCGAACAACGCGACCTCCACCGCCGGTTTTGTTCCGCTCTTCTCGTTCGGACTTCCCACGGCGCCATCGATGGCGGTCTTGCTCGGAGGGCTGATGATGTATGGCCTTCAGCCCGGGCCGATGCTCTTCAAGCAGAATCCTGAATTTGTCTGGGCGGTCATTGCCAGCATGTACATTGGCAACGTCATGCTGATCGTCCTTAATCTCCCGCTTGTAGGGATGTGGGCCAGAATTTGCGTCATCCCTTTCTATATTCTTGGGCCGCTGATCGTCTTCTTCTCCGTGCTCGGTACGTACAGCATCCGGTTTCAGGCGTTCGACGTATGGGTCATGCTCATCTTCGGACTGATCGGGTACTTCATGCGGAAGCTTGGATTCCCCGTCGCCCCCATGGTGCTGGCGACCGTCATTGCGCAGATGATGGAGACGTCCTTGGGACAGTCACTGCTTATCTCGCAGGGGTCTCTCCTCGTCTTCTTCACCCGTCCAATCTCGGCCGTATTCATGGGACTTGCCTTTCTGTCCATTGGGCGCGGAATCTGGATTCAGGTGCGCTCCAAGGCCCCTGAAGTGGCGATAGAGGAGGCGGATTGAGTTTTTCATGGTGTAAATGACCTCGCGCCAAGCGAGCATGGTTGTAGGGGTGCTTGCAACATGCAGTGCACCGGAGATATTAAACCCTTTAACCATTTTCAAGACAGGAGGAAAGACATGAGTGTGCCGAGCAAAGCTTATGAGTTCTTGTAGGTGCAAGTCCTATTTGGGTAAAGGTTAGCCGCCAGCCCAACACTTAATCCCACAGGCAACTGGGTAACGGGTTGTTTGGCGCGGGAAGCGGGAGTCATCGAGCCACAACGAAAGTGAAGGGATTGAGCACCGAAATCTTCCATCGTGTCGGAGGCCGATACTGTTCATGAAGGAGCAGGCAGCATCCTTATTACCGGTAACGGCGAGGGGATAAGGGCCCGACGGTGTCTGAGACCGTGGCGAGATGACAAAAGGAACTCATAGGAACTCGGGAGAGCCAGGATGTTCTCGTTTTGAGTATTCTATCTGCAAGCCTATAGATGGTAAGAGGTAGGAGATGACATTCTGGCAGTCGGACTAACTCATATTAGTGATGAAGCAGGGTAATGCCTGGCGGAGCGAAGGGGTTAGCAGTAGTGCGATAGGCTGATTGGATACTTTCTCTACACTCAGAAGTGGATAAAGGAAGGAAACAGGAGATTAGCTTATAAGTCGTTAGACAATGCACTACTGAAGAGCCGTGTGGAGGAAATCTCCAAGCACGGTTCCGTGAGGCGCATTAAGTAACCGAAAGGAGGTTATAAAAAATGTCTACTCGACAAAGAATTGCCATCGGTTTTATCGTTCTCTTTGCGACCTTTGCCATAGTCTGGGCTAACGCGGTTGGTGCTGCGGATTATCCAGCCAAACGCCTCACCTATGTCATCTGCTTTAACCCCGGTGGAGAGTCGGACATCACCGCCCGGATCCAGGAACAAGCCCTGAAAAAATATTTCGGCCAGGATGTGGTTATTACCTACAAGATCGGAGGCGGGGGCGCCCTCGGCTGGTCGGAATTGGTCCAGACCAAGCCGGACGGCTACACGATCGCCGGTCACAACCTTCCCCACACTGTCCTCCAGCCTCTGGAAATGGGCGATCCCGGGTACAAGACCCTGGACCTCAAGCAAATCTATTTTTTCGAGAGCACCCCGAATGTCCTGATGGTCCGGAATGACAGTCCCTTTAAGACCCTGAAAGACTTCGTCGATTACGCCAAGAAGCAGCCCCCCGGCGTTGTCACTGTAGGGGGAAGCGCCACTTCGTCGGCGAACGATCTGGGAACCGCCATGCTCAACAAGGCTGCGGGCATCAAATTAACGTACGTCCCCTTTGCAGGAACTGGCTCTGCTGTGCCTGCCCTCCTGGGAGGCCATGTAACGGCGCTCATGTCCTATTCCCCCATGGTGGTCCAATATAGAGATAAGTTCCGGTTCCTGGCCATGGCCTCGGATAAACGGATGGACGTCATCCCCGACGTGCCGACCTTCAGGGAACTGGGATACGACATTGTAGAAGGGGCCTACAGGGGGGTTGCCGCTCCTCCGGGAACGCCGGATGCAATTATCAAATATCTTGCCAACGCCTTCGACAAAACCATGAAGGACCCGGAGGTCAAAAAGAAGATGGATCAGAACGGCTTCAAGACGGAGTACATGGGTCCTGAAGAATCCCTGGCCCTGGTGAAGAAGAGGATGGTCGAATACGAGGTGATCATGAAGGAACTGGGGCGAGTCAAAAAGTAGAAAGAATTAACCTTATAGTTGTAGCTCCCGCTCACCCTAACCCTCCCTCCCCCCGGGAGACTGTGTCGCAAGTCCGTTCATGGTTCGACAGGCTCAACATGAACGGATCACGGCCCATTAGAAATCAATTACTTGGCCATTCGTCCTGAGCGCGTCGAAGGGCGAGCGCTGAATTGTGGCACAGTCTCTCGAGGGGCGAGGGAAGTCCGCCTGCCAGGAGGCAGGCGGTGGTGGGACGACCG
>DATIGG010000256.1:0-8606 GCA_035454825.1 Thermodesulfobacteriota bacterium
TTCCAATTGTGTTCTTCCTCCTCGCTTGGATCGAGGAGAAGAGAGCGGATGAAGCGGCTTGGTCTTCCCTTGGCCCCTGTCAGGGTCCAGTCCTTATGGGGTAATTTCTTGATTTGCACTTCCGGTGGAAACTCCACGGGCTCCATCATCTGGCCAAGCATCCCGTCCCCCAGAAGGATCACTGGGATCCGGTACTTGTCAGCAAGATCGAAGGCTTCAAGTGTCAGATTGGAAAGCTCTTGCCCGGAACTCGGTCCAAGAACGATATTCCGGTAATCCCCGTGCCCTCCTCCGCGGGTTGCCTGAAAATAATCGGACTGAGCTGGAGCGATATTCCCAAGTCCCGGGCTTCCCCGGCTCATATTGACAATGACAGCGGGCAGTTCCAGGGCAGCCAGAAAAGAGATCCCCTCTTGTTTGAGACTGATCCCAGGGCTCGAGGACGAAGTCATCACCCTTCCCCCTGCCATGCTTGCACCGATCACCATGTTGATGGCTGCAACCTCGCTTTCAGCCTGAATGAAGACTCCGCCATCGAGCTTCGAAAGCCTTTCAGCCATATATTCTGGGAGTTCGTTTTGGGGAGTAATGGGGTACCCAAAATAGAAGCGGCACCCTGCCCGGACTGCGCTTTCTCCTATGATATGGTTGCCTCGCATCAGGACTTTAGCCACGGTAGACCTCAATGGCTACTTCCGGACAGGAGATTGCACACAGGCTGCACCCTGTGCATTTTCGCTCTTCCTTTTTCAATTGCTTTTCGGTAAAAGAGGCAGGGCAGAACCCTTTCTGGTTCATTCGATCTGAAGTGGCAATCAGATGGTGGGGACAGACGTGAGCACAAAGCTTACAATCTTTACATAACTCTGAATCGATCTCGATATACCCGGCAGGCAACTTCACCCTCCTGAAATCTTCATAGGATTAGGGAATTTTGTTCAATTTGTCAAGTCTGGATCTTGATCCATCTTTTTTTTTATTATAAAGTTTAATTGCTCTGATTGCAATTTGTCTGGAGTATGTCTGGAGTAGGGAATGAACCGTTCCTTAAAACACCTTGATCAGGAATCGAAACGGCTCATCATGATCGGAGGAAAGGGAGGCGTTGGAAAGACGACCTGCGCCTCCGCCATTGCCCTTCACTTCTCCCGCCAAGGCAAGAAGACGCTCATCATCTCAAGCGATCCAACCCCTTCCCTGTCCGACATCTTTGAAATGGAGATTGGAGACCAGGAGACTCCGATTCAATCGGCCAAGAACCTCTACGGCATTGAGATTAGCTCCGAGGTAGTATTAAAAAAATGGAAGGACCGGTTTGGTCCGGAAATCTATGAGGTCGTCTCATCCTTTGCCTCTGTGGACTACGATTTTGTCGAATACATCGGAGGCGCACCCGGGATCGAAGAAGAGTATATGCTCAGCTATATTTTGGAATTGGTCGATAGTGGACAGTACGATCTGGTCGTCTGGGATACAGCCCCGGCAGGTCATACCCTGAGACTTCTTCACCTCCCCCAGATCTTTCTGAAACATCTTGAGGCAGCAACCAAATTTTATATGAATTTATACAGTACCTTTGAAAAATTGAAGGATACGGTAAGATTGAAGAAAGGAAAGAGGTCTCTTCTCGAAATCATCAGCGGATGGGAAGGGTTGGCTGAGAAGGTGGTTCAGTTTATCCGGGATCCCCAGAAATCTGAATTCATCATCGTCACCATTCCGGAGGCCCTGGGGGTTAAACAGACCGAACGCATCATTAAAGATTTCGATGAATACCAGTTGAAGGTGAACCACCTGATCGTCAACTATGTCATTAAGCAGGCTGATTGTGATTTTCACAGGATGAGGCAGGAGATGCAGCGTGCTTATGTCAAGATTCTCACCGATCAGTATTCCCATCGGATTCATCTGATCGAGACCCCACTCTTTCCCCATGAGATCAAAGGAGTGGAAAGGATCGGTCGAATTTCAGAGATCCTTTTTAAACCGTAAATCTTTTTAAGGAGGAAGTGCCATGTCGATTCTCTCAAGACGTGCCAAAAACTTGAAGCCCTCCCCTACCCTTGCCATCAATGCCAAAGCCAAGGCAATGACAGCCCAGGGTATCCACGTGATCAGTTTCGGTGCTGGAGAACCTGATTTTGATACGCCGGTGAATATCAGGAATGCTGCCATCAAGGCGATTGATGAAGGGTTCACTAAATATACGGCAGTCGGAGGCATTGACGAGTTAAAAGATGCTATCATCCAAAAATTTCAGAGAGACAATGGCCTCACCTATAAGAGGTCTCAGGTTATCATTTCCTGCGGGGGAAAACACTCCTTTTATAACCTGGCTCAAGCCCTTTTCGATGAAGGAGACGAGGTGATTGTCCCAGCCCCCTACTGGGTTTCCTATCCTCCCATGATCGAATTGGCTGATGCCACTCCGGTCATCATTGAGACCAAAGAAAAGAATGATTTCAAGGTCACCCCCAGGGATTTAGGGAAGGCGATCACCTCCAAAACAAAAGGGGTGATTATCAATAGCCCGTCCAATCCAACCGGGGGTGCTTATACAAAGAGAGATTTAGAAGCCATTGCTGAAATGGTGATCTCAAAAGATATCTTTGTCATCTCGGATGAGATTTACGAAAAGATCGTCTACGATGGTTTCCAGTCTGTCAGTATTGCCTCTCTCGGTGAAGAGATCAAAAAACGGACGGTCATTGTTCACGGCGTTGCGAAGACCTACGCGATGACGGGCTGGAGGATCGGTTTTACTGCCGGACCCGAAGAGATCATTTCCGCCATGAGCAATATCCAGAGTCAAAGCACTTCAAATCCAAACTCCATAGCGCAGAAGGCCGCGGTGGAAGCCTTTAATGGTCCTCAGCACGAGGTGGGCAAAATGGTCTCCGCTTTCGGCCAGAGAAGAGATTATATTGTGGACCGTCTCAACTCTATCAAAGGGATCTCGTGTTATAAGCCGATTGGAGCTTTCTATGTCTTTCCAAACTTCTCCTCTTATCATGGGAAGTCTTACCAGGGAAAGAAGATCGTAAATTCTACGGATTTAGCGGCTTTTCTTTTGGAAGTGGCAAGAGTGGCCGTCGTTCCAGGAATTGAATTCGGGGCAGATGCCTTTCAGAGGCTCTCCTATGCCACCTCCATGGAGGAAATCAAGGAGGGACTCAACCGGATTGAAGAAGCCCTGAAGAAATTAGAATAACGCTATCAAGATTCGTTTTGACATTTTGGTATATTGGAGATTACTTGGAATTTGGGCAGTGGACTTTCCAACTAATGCTCCATGCCCGGAGGGCACTCTCGAACCATGAAAATGACCTTCGGTCTTGAGTTACCAATGAGTCCATAATTGAGAAGACATATTAATCTTGCTCCAGCAGATCCCCATCCCCCTCCTAACCTCCCCCTTGAAGGGGGAGGAAGATGGCCATTTCCCTCCCCTTCAGGGGGAGGGGCAGGGTGGGGGTGGTGGGATCAAAGATGAAATCAGATGTCTAAACAGATATGGACCGATTAGTAAGGTTACGGCAACGAAGCCGGTTCGTTTAGCGTCAAGGGTTACGTCAAGTTCTTAGGACCAATAACGTAACCGAATGACGATACGGGCCCTGCAGCATATTAGGTACAGGGCGGGCATCGTTACCATTACCGCAGGACGAAACCTATTCTCTGATTAAACTGGCTTGTATTCTTTGAAATAGTCTTCGAGGATGGTGCGGTGGTCAAAGGCGATCTGTTCAGGCAGGTTTGATCGGGTAAAGACCCCGATTTCCAAGGCGTCATCCTTGGCTTCAGGTATTCCTTCACCTTTTGCAATATAAACAGTTGAAATTGTATGGTGTCTTGGATCACGACATGGATCAGAATAGGTATGAAATTGTCTGATTAATTCTACATTAAGATTCGTTTCCTCTATTGCTTCTCTTACCGCTGCCTCTTCCAAAGACTCACCATAATCGACGAAGCCTCCAGGGATCGCCCAACCTAAAGGCGGATTCTTTCGCTTGATCAACACAACTTTTTTTGTTCCGAACTCGATGATAATATCGACAGTGGGGATAGGATTCTGGTAGATCTCGATCTCATTTTGACATTTTGGGCATTGAATGGTTCTGCGTCCCATCTCCTTCATCCTATTTGTAAGGGTCTCGTAAAAAGCCTCAAAACGCCCGCTCAGTGGTTGGGCTTCCTTATTATTTCTTAGAATCTGCTTTAAGTAGAAATTTTCTTAATTGGTCAAGGGCAATAATCGAAGATCTTTCTCGAACCATCAGAGATTCGCCTCCCATGGATAACTCCTCGTTTTCGGTTCCAAGGAATGTCGACAGAGAGTAATAAGTTTCTATTCGATATTCACCCCTTCCCTGGTCTTCCATCAACTTGCCGTAGACCGCCAATCCAAGATCTGTCCCGATCATATCGCAAGCTTTTTGAGCGAATGAACCGGTGAGCCTCTTAGGCTCTATCCGAAGGGAATCAAACTCGCTTTCGGAGAGATTGAGAAATCTCCTCTGGGAATTTGCAGCAGGAAGGATCACTCCCTGCGCAAAAGAAGGACTGCCGGCAGCCACTAATTTTTGTGAAATCACCCCTCCTGTAAATGTTTCAACCACAGAAAGGGTAAGTTTTAACTTCTCCAGGAGACGGGCAATATTTTCCTGCAGGGTTTCATTGTCCACTCCATAAATCAGAATGCCAAGGCGGTTTCGAATCTCCTGCTCCATCTTAGAAATCAATCGATCTGCTTCTTCGGGACTGTCGGCCTTAGCCGTGATTCTTACTTTGATGTCCCCGACAGAGGCAAGGGTCCCGACTGTGGGATTTCGGCTCTCCTTCATCAGATCCTGAATCTGGAGGCCGATGGCGCTTTCTCCTAAGCCGCAGGTCCTCAAAACTTTGTACCGGATGACCTGCCTCTCCAGTTGAAATCGCTTTCGAAGATAGGGGAGGACCGTCTGTTCCAACAGGTACTCCATCTCAGAGGGAACACCTGGTAAAGTAACGGTCACCCAGGCGGGACCTTCCACAATAAATCCCGGGGCAGTCCCTTTGGGGTTTTCAATCGGGATCGCCCCTTCAGGAATATAGGCCTGTCTTCGATTGTTCTCTGCCATCCGAAACCCGCGCTTCTTGAAAATGGCTTCAATCTGCTCCATCAAAGCAGGCTGAAACTTAAGAGGCCGCTGGGTAACATTCGCAATGGCCTCGCGGGTAAGATCATCCTCCGTGGGACCGATTCCTCCGGTCGTGATCACAATGGAGGATCGATGGATCGAATCCTGAATGGATTCTTCGATTCGTTCCAAGTCATCTCCCACTGTTTTGGTCTGAACCATCTCGATTCCATTTTCAGCAAGACGCTTGGCAATAAAAGCAGAGTTCGTATCGACGATCTGGCCCAACAGCAGCTCTGAACCGATGGCAATGATTTCAGCATTCATGATATTGAAAAAAAGAAGGTGATCAGAACTTTAAATTTCCCTCCGGCTTCCTTTACAAAAAGGGAAAGAGATCTCCACCCTTTGGCAAAGGGAGGTTGGAAGGGATTTTAGAGAAATGATTTCAAACCGCCAATTTGCTACCATAAAATAAAGCTGGAATTTATGCAACACCACTGATTCGGCTGGGTTCAGGGAATTCTTGACCGGTAGGTTCCTTCCCTGTAATGCTTGGCTAAGTCGAGAAGGGAGAACGGATCGACCCTTGCTCCATCGATTTTAATCGCCCAATGGAGGTGAGGCCCAGTCGATCTTCCTGTGGACCCCACACGACCGAGAAGACCTCCTCTCATGATTCCATTCCCCTTCTGAACCAGGATCTCTGAGAGATGAAAATACATGGAATAGGTTCCCCACCCATGATCAAGAATGACCGATTTCCCTGAGAAAAAGAGTTCCTCTGCCAGAGCAACCCTTCCACTGTTACTTGCCATCACAGGGGTTCCCTCTTCTGCTTCCAGGTCAATACCTGCGTGGGGACTTCGCCTCTGACCGTTAATAATACGTCGTACTCCAAATCGTCCAGTGATTTCCCCTCTTACTGGACAGAGAAAAGGGCCGTCCCAGAATCTTTCTTCACGAAATCCCTCAAATAAGAGCTGCAGCCGTTTCGCCTCCTGCCTCACCTGTTCAAGGTTTTTTGCATCCAGATCTACCATGGATGAGGGCAGGGAGAGTCTCTGGGTTCCGAAATCTTTTCTCTGCACCTTCAGAAGGGCCGTTGAAGAGATCTTTCTTCCGCCATCCATGGCATTGACTTTAATTTCGTATTTCCCTGGATGGGTGTCCAAATCCACGCCGATCAATCCTTCATAGGCTCCACCCTGGGTCATGGAGCCCAAAAAGAACCTTTTTCCCTGAAATTCGCCATGGACCGACTGTGTGGGTGCCGGACCTGAGACTCTCACCAGGCATGCGGCTCCCTGCCCCACCCCTGTGGGGAGGATCTCGACACATAAGGGAGTTTCTGAATGTGCAAATCCTCCCACTGATAGAATCAGGACAATGATAAGGAGATAAAAAGTCTGTTTCATCTGTTCGATCCGTATCTGATTAATGATGTATTATAACCCCAATTGAGCCCAAAAAAACTTCCTTCTCATCATTTCTTATGGAACAATTTTCATTGACACATGGAAACAATTTGGAAGTTTTGTTGAAATGTTTTCCACTTTTGCATTGAATCAAGAACATTGAAAAATCAAAAAGAGATGTAATTATGATGGGTTATAGTAATAGCAGGCATTGGGTATCGAAATTGCAGTGTATCCCTTTCAGACCGCTTAGGGGTTACAGGTTTTTTGAGCAAACCAAAGCAGGCTTCGGGTTACGACCACGGACAGAAATCAATATTAGCAAGTGATACAAGAAAGCAGAAGGGAGTGAATCAAAAGATGGTAGCCTACAAATTCTATTTGCGTGATGAAATGAAAGGCATCGGGTACGTTGGCGTATTCCCAGAAAGGAGGAAAGATCCGAAAAGAATCACAAACAGATCCGTTATTGACTATGGAAGAATGAATTTAGGGCATAACCTGAAGCTTGAAGATATTTTTTATAAGGTAATTTTTTGCGGAGAGAATGGGAAAAGAAATCACGGGGTTTTAACACCAAACCATTCAGACTGAGGTTTTGACCTCTGCAATGTTTCCGTATAACGATTTACCTTGCCATGCCCCCACCAGTGATTTCATCTTGTCGAAATCAGGAATGTTATCATTCGAATCATTCAATGACCACAAGCTTCCGTTGGTGTTAAAATACCCGCCGAATCTGTAAACAAATAAGAGGTCAATTCGTTTCAATTCCACTTCAAGGGAAAAAATCGTTGAATTCGATTACTTAATGTTAATGAGCGAAAAGCCCCAATCGAAGTCGAGGCTTTTCGACTAGAGCGGACGCTTCCAGCCTGACCCATTATCGGCCGGCCGTCCCGTTTACAGTGAGGATGGTGCCGAAGGGGGGATTTGAACCCCCACAGGGACTACTCCCCGCTAGACCCTGAATCTAGTGCGTCTGCCAATTCCGCCACTTCGGCAATTCTCTTTTGAAACCGGAATAATGAAATACTGGAATGATGGAATAATGCGGATCCAACATTCTGGTATTCGTTGAAAATGGACCCTTACTATATTATATTTTTTTCAAATAAAGTCAACCCTGCGATAGCCCAGCCTGAAGGCCGGGGAATCAGCGATTATAGATGGAAATCATACTTGGGATTGAGAATCTTAAGAGACCTTTTAACAATCCTGTCGTAGCTCTTGGTAACTTCGACGGAGTCCACCTTGGCCATCAGAAAATCTTTGAAAAAGTTGAGAAAGAAGCTTTAGAAATCGGAGGCGAAGCGATTGTGATCACCTTCGAGCCCCATCCCTTAAAGGTCCTTACCCCTTCCCACTGCCCGCCACTGCTCACGCCCTTTCGAAAAAAGATCATGCTGATCGAACAATCCGGGATTCAAACCGTTTTCTGCCTCAGGTTCACGCTGGACTTTTCGAGACTTTCCCCTGTCGAATTTGTGGAAGATATCCTGATAAAAAAGGTGAAACCCCGAAAGATTATCGTTGGATATAATTATCATTTCGGCAAGAAAAAGAGCGGTGACGCCAAAGCGCTAAAAGAACTCTGCAAAGCGTTCCAGGCGGAAGTGGAAATTGTAGAGCCTTTAATTATCGATGGCCTGGCAGTGAGTAGTTCAAGAGTGAGAGAACTCATCAAAATCGGAAAAATGGAGGAGGCTTCGAAACTGCTTGGAAGGAGTTATCTCATCATCGGGAAGGTTATTGAAGGAGCCAAACGGGGGCAGACCCTTGGTTTTCCTACAGCGAACCTCGAAATTTCAGACGAGTTATATCCTCCCCCGGGAGTTTACGCTGTAGAGGTGATCTGGAACCGTCGGGCCTATCATGGCCTTGCCAATCTGGGTAGAAACCCTACCTTCCAACCAGTCCATACCGAATCCCAGACACCGTTTTCGCTTGAGGTCTATATCCTGCAATTTAATCAGATGATCTATGGCGAGGAGATTCAGATCAATTTTAAGAAGAGGATCCGCGATGAAATCCGTTTTGAATCTTCCGCTCAGCTCATCGATCA
>DATIGG010000257.1:0-2915 GCA_035454825.1 Thermodesulfobacteriota bacterium
GGGGAGAGAAATGATTCCCGAAATCAAGAACATTCTATATGCTACGGATCTCAGTAAAAACTCATCTTATGCTTTTTTTTATGCTGCTGATATGGCAAAAAGGCATAACGCAAGAATTGTCATTTTGCATTCTATTGAACCTGGCCGTCACCATGTAGTGTCTGTCGTTGAAACGATGATAAGAGAAGCCAAAAAACAGGAACAGGAAATGAATATTGAGGAAATCAAAGACCGTCTCCAGGAATTTTGTAAGAAGACAGATACTCAAATTGGCGCTCCATGCGGTGAACTGGTATCCAAGATCCTCGTTCCATTGGGCCATCCTGTAGAAGAGATTTTGAAGGCAGCAGATGAAGAAAGTTGCGATGTGATCGTCCTTGGAACTCATGGAAAAGGGTTTTTGAGGCAAACCTTTCTTGGAAGTGTAGCTGGTTCGGTATTGGAACGGAGCCGAAAGCCGGTCTTCGTTATTCCCTTGCCTTCTGAGGAAACCAATATTGATTGGGATAAAATCTGATAGATTTATATATTCAATCGTAAAAGGCAGGGTTAGAAATGGCGAGCCGATCGCTTAACGTGTTGACTTTGCATCAATAATTTTGAGAACTGTTGATAACCATTGATTAATCGGCCACAGCACCTGTGTCTCAGCTTTCAAAATTTTTTTCTCAAAAGAAAAGGCCAGGAACCTTTGTGGTTCAAGGCCTTTTCTGATTTCTTCAACACGTTAAGCGATTGGCTCGTTAGAAATGGCTTTGCCTTTTTTGTTTATTTCCTTCGATAATCATCAACTCCTACATCATCTCGCCATTGCAGATAAGTAGGGTATGCAATAACCGACGGGGAGGAAGCGTGACCCCTTTTCTTTGGAGAGTTCAGTGGCTGCTACGGGCGGGGTCTCTTCAGACCCAAAAACCTGGAGTTTGAAGATCAAATAGAGCCCGGGCTCGCGAGGTGAAAGAACTCCTTTGACAAGGAAATGCGCAAGGGATAAGATTACGCAGAATGTGTTATGCGAAGTGTGTAATATGGGAAGATTTTCAACTTTTCTTAGATTGCAGAACGTATCGCTACTGACAACACCACCCTATTGAAAAGGATTGAGGTGAAAGCCATCGGCACTGCCACAGAAATACAATACTGACCCGAGAGAAGAAATCATGGGAATTCCGCTGAGGATCTGCGTCGTGGGATGTGGGAGGGTGTCCAAGAGCCACCTGGCCGGCATGCTGGAGATACCCGATAAAGTAAAGGTCGTCGCAGTCGTGTCCCGCGACGCGGAAAAGCGGGATCGCTTCTGCAGGGACTATGCGGTACCCAAGGCCTATATCAGCCTGCAAGATGCCTTGAAGGATCCGGAAATCGAAGCCGTGGTTCTCTGCCTTCCGAACCATCTGCACCGGGAATCTGCGATCCTGAGCGCCCGGGCGGGAAAGCACGTCCTCATGGAAAAACCGATGGCCAACACCGTAGAGGATTGCGAAGCCATGATACGCGCCGCGGAGGATGCGGGTGTGGCGTTGATGGTCGGCCAGAGCCGGCGGTTCTACAACGCTGTGCTCAAATCGAAAGCGCTCCTGGATGCGGGAAGGATCGGAAGCCTCATCAGCATTACCGGGCTGCTCTTCGCCTACCTCGAGAATCCGCCTACCGACTGGTGGCGAAGTGCCGAGAAGGCGGGAGGACTCATCATCCCTCTCTGGGGAAACCATATCATCGATTACGTACTCTGGTTGTTCGGCAAGAGACCGGAAAGGGTCTATTGCGAGGCCTACACGAACAACCCCAACTGGGAAGGCGAGGACGAGGTCACCCTGGTGATGGGGTTCGATAGCAACCGGCACTCCACGATCAAGATGTCCTGGAATACGAAGCTGAAGGAAGCGGCAGAATGGGATGGAAAAGGCAAGATGCTCGCTTCAACGGACATCGTGTACGAGCGCTACATCCAGGGAACAAAGGGCACGCTGCATCTGGATGACGAAACGGAGCTCAAACTCAACGGATCCGTCGTGCTCGAGGGAGCCCAGGTTCCGAGCAATTTTGCTCTCCAGGCCGAGGAACTCGCCGCCTCCGTTCGGGAAAAACGGGAACCCCTCACCTCAGGGAAAAGGGTTGTGGACATCATCCGGGTTCAGGAGGCCGCCCTCAAGAGCGCCCGGACCCATAAGGTAGTTGATCTGTAGGGCCTCAAAACCTGCCAGGACGTTGATCAGGAGGTAATCATCGAGCCATCAATCGGGCAATAAGGAGGATCCCATGTTCGAAGTGGGCCTTTCGGGGCAGATGTTCGACGACCTCACCATCTGGGATCACCTGGATGCGGCGATATGCGTGGGCTACAGGAGCGTGGAGCTGAGGAGCACCCATGTCAAGCCGGGGGTGGCTGAGGCTGAACTGAACAAGATCCGCTCCACGCTGCAGGACAACGGGCTCACCGTCAACTGCCTTTCCTGCTTCGTGGGCAATTACGGGTTGCTTCCCGACCCGGAATGCGAGAAGGCCTTCGATCTGTTCAAACAATACGTTGATCTAGCCTGTTTTTTCGACTCGGAGATGATCCGGATCTGGCCCGCCTGGCAGGAGTCCGCCGCAGCTCCCGGGCCGGTCTGGGACAAGACAGCGGCATGGCTCAAGAGGTCTGCGGAGTACGCGGATCCCTCCCGGAAAAAGCTCGTCATGGAGATGCACCACGGCACGCTCTGCGACACAGCCGCCTCGAGCGTGAAGCTCCTGGAGAGAATCGGGGCTGGTAACATAGGCGTGACCTTGGACCCTGTCAACCTCTACCAGGTGCCAACCGGTTACGGAGCCGAGGCAATTCGAACCCTGGGACGGTACCTCTTCAATGTTCACGTCAAGGACATTGTCGAGCTGGTGAGCGGAGACTACCCGTACAGTTTTTCTTACTCCTA
>DATIGG010000258.1:0-2043 GCA_035454825.1 Thermodesulfobacteriota bacterium
TGGCTGCAATATCTTGCGGGTAAATACCCCGAATCAGTCAATTCCTATCGGAAGGCTGCCATCATTGGGAAAGATTCGATTGAAGCGAAGTTGGGGCTCATGCTGCCTCTCATGGCTCAGGGAAAATGGTTTGATGCAGAAAAGGTGGGCAGGGAGATACTCTCTGTGGATCAGCTGTCTTTTCTTGCAAACAGCAGGCTGGCGTTCATCTACTATAACCTGAAGCAGTATAAAGAAGCCGAGGTACACTATAGGAAGATTTTGTCATATTATCCTGGGGATATCGAGATGCAAGCGGGCCTTGCCTGGTCTCTGCTGAAACAGGATAAGAAAGAACAGGCAGAGAAAGTTCTTAGCGAGATTCTGCGCTATGTGCCGAATCATGTTTCAGCCAATGCAGGGATAAAAATCATAAAAGGGAAATAGATGTTTGTTCAATATGGGTTCAGGGGTGCTCTGCTTGTCTCAGTTTTATCGGGGATGCTTGGTTGTGCCACGATCAGAGCCGGGGTAGAATACAATCGGGCTCTCGAAGCGTTCAAGAATCATCACTATGAAATGGCGGAGAATCATCTCCATTCAGCCCTCAAAAAAAATCCTGGAGAGGAAAGAGCGACCTCCCTGCTGGGATGGGTTCGTTTCAAACAGGGCAGGACCGAAGAGGCGAGAAAACTATTCACGGAGGCTTATCAGCACAATCCTGAAAATATCGCCACGATGGAGGGGCTCGGCTGGGTCCAATACCTATCTGGACAAAATGAAAATGCAGAAAAGGAATTTAGAAAACTGACCGCCTATGCAGAAAAACATCTTCGGCATCCTAACTGGACGGAATATCCAGTGGATGACCGGCGATTTATTGAATCGATCTATTCAGAGGCAAGTTATGCGCTGGGGTTGATTGCCAAAAGAAAGGGAATGTGGGCCTCCGCCCGCGATCATTTTGAGAATGCCTTAAACCACCCGAATCAGTTTATCGACCGTGAAATCATTGCGAAGGAGCTTGCTGATATTCTTTTTCAGCTCGGAGAATACAGGGCTGCATTAATTTTCTATAAAGAATTTCTTTCTGAAAATCCCCAGGACCTTTCTCTTTTGAATCGGACCGCCTGGTGTCTCTACCAGATAGGAAGTATTGAGGAAGCCAAAAGCCTTTATCTTAGATCAAAAAAGATCTCTTCGCTCGCCGCAGAATATTATCGGGAGTCTTTGGGCAGCCAGAGCGTTACCCGAAGACTCTATGCCAAGAGAATGGCTGAACCCCATTATGGTTTGGCGCTCATTTATGCGAGGGAGAAACAACTTGGTGCGGCACTTGAAGAATTGGCCTCCGCCTTAAAGATTTCTCCCTTTTTTCATCATCCGAAGGAGATTAGTCTCCTTTTGGATCGTTACCCGGAATGGCAAGAGACACTCCGGCTGCGATCCCTTGGCAGACCTCTTCCGTAAATGTTCGAGAGGTTTGTTCCCCTTACCTCCATCCTCTCCCACGCCTGCGTGCCAGAACGCGGCACTTCAGCGTGTAGGCACGGCTGGGAGAGGAGGACTTGGGGATTATTTTCTGAGTAATAGCCGTTTGAGCTCGTTCCAACTCCTCGTGTTCACAACATCTTCTCGCTCCAACCACCCCCGCCGGGCCTGCCCGATACCAAAACGCATGTAATCGAGATCGGTGGTCCGGTGAGCATCCGTGGAGATGACGACTTTGATTCCCATGTCTTTGGCCATCTTCGTATGGACATCCGAAAGATCGAGACGATCGGGGTGTCCATTCAATTCGAGAAAACATCCTCTTTGGCGGGCTGCCCCCATCAAGCCCTCCATGTCCACATCGTAGGGGTTCCGTTCGTTGATTAACCGTCCGGTAGGATGGGCCAGGATATGGAAGTGGGGATTGTCCATGGCCCGGAGGATGCGCTCCGTCTGGTCTTTTCTCGAAAGGTTAAAATGATAATGAACGGAGCAAACGGTCAAGTCCAACTCTTTCAGAATCTCATCAGGAAGATCCAGAGAACCGTCCTTGAGAATATCCACTTCAACGGA
>DATIGG010000259.1:0-3559 GCA_035454825.1 Thermodesulfobacteriota bacterium
TGCTGAGTCCCGGGCTGCGAGGGCCGATCCCCTCAAGGAGAAGGAACAGCCGATTCCTGCGTATGTACTGGTGGTTGAGGATAATCTGGTCAATCAAAAAGTGGTCGTTCGAATGTTGGAGAAAATGGGCTGCCGGGTGAATGTGGCTGGTAATGGTTTCGAAGCAGTAAAACGGGTAGGACAATCAACCTATGACCTGATCTTCATGGACTGTCAGATGCCCGAAATGGATGGGTATGAGGCAACCGCAGAAATCCGGCGCATCAAAAATAATTCTAAACGCACTCCGATCATTGCCATGACAGCCCACACGATGCCGGGGGACCGAGAAAAGTGCCTTCAGGCAGGAATGGATGACTATATTTCAAAACCCATTAAGAAGGAGACCCTCTCGGAGATTCTTCAGAAATGGACGGTCTGGCCAAGGCCGTGTAAATTGAATTTCAAGGCGCTGGCAGCCAATTTGGAAATGGAAGATGGGGAATTCTTGGAATTAATCGAACTTTTTTTAAATACGAGCTCTTCTGACCTGAGCCGTCTCGGCCCCGCCGTTGAAAATGGGGAGGCTCTGAAGGTGGCCGACGCGGCCCATTCCATCAAAGGAGCTGCTTCAAACCTTGGATTGATAGAGATCTATGAACTGGCCAAAATCATCGAAATGGAAGCTCGCAACCATCATCTCAATCGGGTTCCTGAATCGATTCAGCTCCTGCGGGAAAAATTGGAGCAGATAGGAGAAGGGATCAGAGGCGATCAACCGCAGGCCATAGGCCAAAAATAGTTAGCAAAGAAAAGGAGCGATTCAGAGATGGGGAAAACAATCCTGGTCGTGGACAACCATCCGATCATGTTGAAGTTCATGACCAACTTGCTTGAAAAGGAGAAGCACCAGGTCCTGACAGCCAACAATGGTCTTGTCGCCTTGGATATTCTGAGAACAGAGACTCCTGAGGTCATCTTTACTGATTTAATCATGCCGAATATTGATGGAGAGAAGCTGTGCCGAATCATTCGCAAAATGCCGAGGTTGAAGGGTGTCTACCTGGTCGTTTTCTCGGCCATTGCTGCTGAGCAGGAGATCGATTACGAGGCGTTTGGGGCCAATCTCTGCATTGCCAAGGGCCCTCTGAACAAGATGGGGGAACATGTCCTCGGCGCTTTGAATCTCCTGGACCACCTGCCCGCTCCCCCCCTTCTTGGAAAAACGATCGGTTGCGAGGATGTCTATCCACGCCACATTACAAAGGAGCTCCTCTCCATCAAGCGGCACTTTGAGGTCATCCTCGAAAAGATGACCGAAGGAATTCTTGAAATCACTTCGGAGGCCAGAATTGTCTATGCCAACCCGAGTGCCATCCACCTCATTGGGACTCCGGAGGAAATCCTTCTGTCCTCAAGTTTCATCGAGCTTTTTAATGTCCCTGATCGTCAAAGAATTAAGAGTGTCCTCAGCAATCGGGATCCTTATTTCCAGACCATTCCTGATGGCAATCCGGTCTGGCTCAACGGAAAACAGATTTCACTCAGTCTCTTTCCTATTGTGAATAAAGGCCGTGACGATCGGATTGTCATCCTACGAGATCTAACCGAACGAAAACGAATGGAAGCCCAACTCTTTCAGGCCCAGAAGATGGAAGCCATCGGCACCTTGGCTGGAGGGGTTGCCCATGACTTCAATAACCTTCTCATGGTCATTCAAGGAAACGTCTCTCTCATGCTTCTCGATATTCACCCTTCCCATCCCCATTATGAGATGCTCCAGACGATTGAGAAAAAGGTCCAGAGCGGATCAAGGTTGACGAATCAGCTTCTCGGGTATGCGAGCAAGGGAAGATACGAAATCAAGCCCCTCCCCTTAAACCAGCTGCTCGAAGAAACTTCTGAGGCCTTTGGAAGAACCCGAAAAAACATCATCATTTATCGAGACCTGGCTCCGGACTTATCCCCCATCGAGGCTGACCCTGGGCAGATCGAACAGATTCTCATGAACCTCCTGGTCAATGCGGCCGATGCCATGCCCTTGGGGGGCGATCTTTTTTTGAAGACTTCCAACATCTCTCACAGCGAAATCCGAGGGAAGGTCTACCAACCTAAGCCCGGAGATTATGTCTTTCTGACGGTCACGGATACAGGGACCGGCATGGACTCCAAAACCCTGGAACGTATCTTCGATCCCTTCTTCACAACGAAGGAAATCGGAAAGGGCACCGGACTCGGATTGGCCTCGGTCTACGGGATTATCAAGGGACATGGAGGCTATATCGATGTCGAATCAGAGGAGGGAAGAGGGACAACCTTCAGGGTCTATCTCCCGGCAACCAAAAAAAGGATTGAAAAATCGGTGAAAAGCCCTGATGCGATCCTAAAAGGGACTGAGACCATCTTGATTATAGATGATGAAGACCTGGTCTTGGATGTGGGGCAGAAATTCTTGGCCTTCATGGGTTATCAGGTCTTGACAGCCAGAAATGGGGAGGAAGCCATCGAGATCTTTCGAACCCACAGGGAAAGAATCGCTCTCGTCATTCTCGATCTTGTCATGCCCAAGATGGAGGGAGGAGACGTTTTTGACAAGTTAAAAGAGATCTCCCCTGATATCAGGGTTCTCATCTCGAGTGGATACAGCCTTGATGGCGAGGCCTCTCGCGTTCTGGAACGGGGGGCTACTGGCTTTATTCAGAAACCCTTCGATATGAGACAACTCTCGCAGAGCATCCGGACCATCCTGAATCAATAGTTCAGAGTAATGAGTTCGGAGTTCAGAGTTTGGTGAATTAAAATACAAGTTCAAAGTTACGAGTTCAGCAGGTCTTCCTGGAGCACCGTTTTCGCGGAAGTAACAGTAAGATGGAACTCCGAACTCATTACTCCGAACTCCAACTTTATTGGGTGTCCTGGAAAAAGTCTTTGACCCGCTTCATGGCGCAAAACTCGCCGCACATTGTGCAGACATCTTCCTCGCCTGACTTTCCCTCTTCATGGTAACGCCTGGCCTTCTCCGGGTCAATCGAGAGTTCGATCTGTCTTTGCCAGTCGAAGCTTTTCCGGGCCTTTGCCATCTCCAAATCTCTTTCAAGGGCCTTCCGATTCCCCCGGGCAATATCAGCCGCATGGCCTGCAATCCGTGTTGCGATCACCCCTTCTTTCACATCCTCGACCGAGGGGAGCTTCAGGTGTTCAGACGGCGTCACATAGCAGAGGAAATCAGCTCCTGCCCTGCCTGCAATGGCACCCCCAATGGCGCAAGTGATATGGTCATATCCGGGAGAAATATCCGTCACCAGAGGCCCCAGCACATAGAAGGGAGCCCCTTTGCAGAGACGCTTTTCCAAGAGGATGTTCGCTTCGATCTGATCGAGAGGAACATGACCCGGCCCTTCAATCATCACCTGAACCCCTTCGGCCCAAGCCCTCTCTGTCAACTCTCCAAGAAGGATGGTCTCAGCAACCTGGGGCCGGTCTGTAGCATCTGCGAGGCAGCCTGGCCTCAGTCCATCTCCCAGGCTCAGGGTCACGTCATGTTTCTTGGCAATTTCTAAAAGCCGATCATAGTGCTCAT
>DATIGG010000260.1:0-4593 GCA_035454825.1 Thermodesulfobacteriota bacterium
TGTATTCGATCTTTAAGTTGTCAAGATACCTCGCTGCATTTGTCTTCTTCATCAATGAGTTTCCAATTCAAATGAATCTCTGATTAAAGACCATTTTAATGAAATCCTGAACGATGTCAATGGAAACGCTGGGGAGAAGCACCCCCGGTGTTCACTGATCTTGAAGGGACATCGGGGTACCCCCTTAGTCTCGTGTGTGCTCGGATTGGGGTGGTCTCCCGGAAAATTGATGGAGAAGATTTTACCGAAACGTGCTAAAATTGGAAAAAAGGAGAATCGAAATGCATATTCAATTTCCCCCTAAACCATCAGTGATGAAGGCAGAATCAGAGACGGCCCGAAGAATGTTTGAGGCTGCTACACTATTTCTTGAGTCGTTGAAGGATGAGCAGAAGAACCAAGTGTTATATGCTGTTTCAAGCGAGGAACGGTTAAACTGGCATTACGTCCCGCGGCCAAGGCAAGGGCTTCCCTTAAAAGAAATGGATGGAAGTCAGCAGAAGCTTGCCCACGCATTGATATCGAGTGGCCTGAGCCGGGAAGGTTATGCGAAAGCCATGACCATCATGGGCCTGGAGGCGGTCCTGAAGGAGATAGAAAGTCCAAGCTGGCGGTTCGTTCGAGATCCCGATCTCTACTATGTTACTGTTTTTGGCCCTCCCTCCAACGAATCGACGTGGGGATGGCGGGTTGAAGGCCACCATCTCTCGCTCAATTTTCTTATTGTTGGTGGAAGTGGCATTGCCCCTACGCCGAGTTTCTTTGGTGCAAACCCTGCCCAGGTTCCGGAGGGCTACCGTCTATCAGGTCTGAGGATACTCGCACGGGAAGAAGATTTGGCCCGACAAGTATTGATTTCAATGAGGATAGAACAGCGAGTCAAAACGATCATCAATCCTCAGGCTCCGCCGGATATCGTGAGCCAGGCAATGAGACGCATAAAACTTGATACCCCGATGGGGCTTCCTGCCTCAGAGATGAAAGCGGAGCAGAAGAGAATCCTTATGGATCTGGTCTCTGAATATCTTCATCGCATGCCTGAGGATGTCGCCTATACGCGGATGAATCAGATTGAGAAGGACGGAACCTCGCATATTCATTTTGCTTGGGCAGGATCAGAAAAGCTTGGATTTCCCCATTATTACAGGCTACAGGGGCCAAACTTTCTCGTTGAATACGATAACACACAGAATAATGCAAACCATATACATGCCGTCTGGAGGGATTTGAGAAACGATTGGGGGGAGGATCTTTTGAAGCGTCACTATACAAAATCCCACCGCACCCTTAAACGATAAAATCTTTAGTTTTTGTCATCCCTGACTGGGTTCAGGATCTCGGTTTTGCCCTTTGATAAGTTATGTCTTAAAGGGAATGTCGCTATTCCTTGCTTCTGTGAGGCAAAATAGTCTTCCACCACCATCCGGGTATCTTCTGTTTCCTTATAGGTGTTGAGTTCCAGAACCCACCACTGGCAACCGATTTCACATAGTTTATTCAGGAGAGGAAGGATTTGTGTATCTCTCCCCGGTACCTGATGTTCTCCCCTCTCATTTTCATAGTCATAAACATGGGCATTTGTGACTTTTGAAGCGATGATATCAAGAAACTCGAGGGCTGTGCCATGACCTTCCTGGACCCATTTCCCGCCCCTGACGTGTCCGATATCGAAGGTGATCCTTGCACCCGAGGAAGCTACCAACTCCATAAGCTTTTCGGGATTGCCTGTCCAGCCATGGGCCAGGTTTTCGAGACACACCGTTACGTTCTTAGAAAAACCATGCTCCGTCAGTCGTTTTAGATGATCCGTGGCATGTTCCCATGAGAGTTCCTCAAGGGGAATGCGCCGGGCTCCGATATGGATCGTGAACATGACCGGAGCAAACTCTGCAAGAAAATCGATATACATTTTTAAGTAATCGAGGGCTACGGTTGAATACTTCCTGTCTTTCAGGGCAAGTTCAATATCATTTGACGGGGCATGGAAACTGTATTGAAGATCGGATTGTCGAAGGGTATTGAAAAATTTATCCCTTAACCCTTTCCAGGCAGGAAGCCTGTAATAGTCGAGATACCATTCAATGCCCTGGTAGTGGATTTCCTTGGCATAGCGGATACATTCACGGTATCGATTGAACGAGGCCCTTGAAGATAGAGCGAGGAGAGGTTTTTTCATAGGCAAGATACTAATCAGTGAGACGAGAGATGTCAATCGAAATGAAGACCCCGAGATATTAGGAATGCTTTGTTGTGTGAGAGGGAGAGAGGTTGAGAAAAAGTCTGGTCACTTCTTCTTTCATGATCTTTCCCATTTTATTCTTCGGGAGTTCCTCCAAAAAGAAAACCTCCTTAGGACATTTCCAATCTAAGAGGTGATGTTTACAGTAATCCTGAATTTCCTTTGGGGCCAGAATAACGTCAGGCTTTAATACCACAGCAGCCACCACTTTCTCCCCCCACGTCTCATCAGGGATTCCCACGATACAGGACTCCGACACGTTTGCGTGCTGATTGATCACCGATTCGATCTCTTTAGGCGAAATATTCTCTCCTCCAGAGATGATGATATGCTTCAAACGGTCTGTGATGTAATAATACCCAGTCTCATCCCTCTTGCCCAAATCACCGGTCCGAAACCATCCTTTCACAAACAAAGCCTCTGTTTCTTTGGGCTTTCTCCAATAGCCTGGCGTGACATTGGGTCCCCTGAGCCAAATTTCTCCTACCTCACCTGATTTCAAATCTTCGAAGGTTTCTGGGTTTACGATTCTGACTTCTACATTGGGAAGGGGGAGGCCAATGGAACCGGGTCTTTTCTCACCGTAAAGGGGATTTGAGAAATTCATTCCCGTTTCGGACATTCCTTCTCTCTCCACAGGTTCCTTGCCAAAGACCTCTTTGATCCTCTTAAAATCTTTTGGAAGCAGCGGCGCAGAGCCAGAGGCCAGGAGTCGAAGGTGGCTGAAATCCCGTCTCTCTCCCTTTAACTTTTCCATCATTTTCAGGTACATCGTGGGGACGGCCATAAAAAGGGTGCATGCGAGCTCTCCCTTTTGACGAGAGAGGATATCGATCCCTGTTTCAGCAGAAAATTCATGACACATCACAATCGTTGCCCCAGCAATCAAGGAGGTATGGAGGGCAAAACATAGACCGTGGACATGAAAGAGCGGAAGGGCATGGCAGAGAACGTCCTTTTCGGTGATCTCCCAGCGGTCAATGATGTTTCTTGCATCTTGGATGAGGTTTTGTTGGGTGAGGATCGCTCCTTTGGGCTGACCCGTTGTCCCCGAAGTGTAGATGATGAGGGCAGGGTCACCCGGGGTTGCATCTTTATCAAGTAGTTGAGAAGAATGATCTGGGAATAATTTCACTTGAGTGAAGGGGGACTCCAAATCAACGGAGAGGGTCTGCATCTTCTGATCAATCGATCGGATGAAAGCCTGTTGTTTCTTACCCACGATGACGATCTTTGCACCGGTGTCTCTCAAAAAATAGTCCATCTCATCTTTTTTGAAACCCGGATTAAGAATGACGGAGATTGCACCGACTTTTTGAACCGCGAGATGAAAGATGACTTCTTCAATACTCTTTGACATCAGAAGAATAACTCTGTCCCTCTTTTCAAGCCCCATTTCAATCAGGGCATTGGCTGCACGGCTCGATATTTCTCGAAGGGATGAGTAGGTGATTTGACTTTCGATTTCCCCCTTTTTTAGAAAGAGAATAGCTTTTTTCTCACCTTGTTGGAGTGCGGTTTGATCAATCAGATAAGCCAATGTCTCGTATGTATTATGTTTCTTCATTCTACTTCCTCTATCTTTTCATCTAAGCCCCGTGCTGTATTCCCTCAGTGATGGAATCCGAGACCTATCCGCAGGGACAGGGCGGTCTCTCCGGAGAAAACTTGAAGCGGCACCTTTGAGCGAAGAGCCATGAGGTGACTATCCTTAAAACGGCCCATTCAGCACCATCCACTGGTTCCCCCCTCAAATAATCCGCATTTCAAGGTTTCGGAGGGGAGACCACCCTGTCCTTGTCCAAAGACTGAGGAGTTACCCCGTTCCCTACCTTCTCTTTTCGATGGCGTCTTTAATTGCTTTCGGGTTATATCCCCGGATGATGATTCCTTCGACATCGATCAGAGGAACGCCTGTTGATCCTCCGCTTTTACGGAGCATCTCTGCTCTTCTGCTGGGATCTTTTTCCACGTTGTATTCAATCAGATTCACATTGAGGGCCTGGAGATACTCTCTAGCCTTTCTGCAATACCCTCACCAGACGGTCATATACATGATGACATTAATGTCCCCGTAAGATTTCTTCTCTTTTGCGATTTCCATTTTTGGCCTGGAAGAAAAGAAGACATTCCCATCCCTGTCGTTCAATTTATAAATTTTAGCAAATGATGGCGAGGACAGAGACGTCGAAGACGCACATAGTAAAAACCCGATTACGATCCATTTCATTGAAGCCCTCATCTCTTGGTGTGAAAACCTCCCTCCGCAGGATTACATTGAAAATAACCCCAAAAATTTCCTCGCCCCCGACAGGGGGAGAGGATTAAGGTGAGGGGGAAACCCAAAATGTCCC
>DATIGG010000261.1:0-4808 GCA_035454825.1 Thermodesulfobacteriota bacterium
TGGATTCCCCTGAGCACCTGGGTCATAATGATACCGATGGCCGCATAGAGGTGGACGAGCGACATGACCACAGCCACAACGGTGATGAATATATCCATTTTGCCTGTAAGCCGGCGAGAAGGTCCTTCTTCCTCCTCAATATATTTTTCTGCCTTCTTGAGAGACTCTTCTGTTACGATAACTTCCTGATCCTCTCTTCTATTTTCTTCTTGCATGGAATCCTCCGTCAGCAGGATTCAGGAAGGATGGCTGGTCCTGACCCCCTTGGAAACAATCTTCTCCAGATGAATCTGAAATGCTTGAACAACCGGCTCTTTATAGATCGAATGGATTTAAAGAGATAGAAAATCGTTCTGAGGACTTACCTGAATCTGACAAGTCCTTGAACGATCCATTTTCTCTAAACAGAGAAAGGTGACTTGTTTGAAGAAAAGAGACCCTCCATCGATGATCAGAATGGCAATCAAAACCAGGAGGGTCCAGGAAGTTCTTCTCAACTATTTGAATTTGAGTCCTTTCTCTGTAAAATATCGAATGGCTCCTGGGTGAAAGGGGATAGGAGAACCCCCTGCTGCCTGGGGCTCCAGCGTTATCTGTTTTGCCTCACTATGAACAGTGATCAATTCCGGCTTATGATCAAAGATCGTCTTCACAATATCATAGGCAATATCTTCCTTCATCTTTTCATGGCATACCAAAAGATTCCAAACCACAGCAATCGGGGTATCCACTGTCTGTCCCGGGTAGGTTTTTGCAGGGATAGTCCCTTTTACATAAATGGGACCATAGGTTTCCCTCATCTTAGGAACCGCATCCGCGTGGCCAAGGAGCTTTATTTTAATTCCAGGGGTAGCTCCAAAGTCCGTTACCGCTGCAGTAGGAAGGCCCCCGACCCAGAAGAAGGCATCAATCTTCCTGTCCTTCAACGCACCGGCTGATTCAGAAACGCCCAATTTATCCCGTGTCATATCCTTCGTTGGATCCAATCCATAAGCCTCGATGACTCTCAAGGCCATCACCTCTGTTCCGCTTCCTGGGGCACCGGTTGAAACCCTCTTCCCTTTCAGATCGGCCACCTTCTCAATCCCTTTGCCTTCCATGGTTACAATATGCATATTGTTGGGGTAAAGAACGGCTAACGTCCTCAGGGGGATACTATCTCTGAATTGCGCTCTCCCCTTATAAGCATCCCATCCCGTATCTGCCATGATCAGGGCTAATTCTGCTTTTCCTGCACCCACCAGTCGGCAATTATCCACAGAGGCGGTCGTCACTTCTGCTGTGGCCTCTGTATAGGGGATGTATTTGGAGATGATATTGGCCATCCCTCCACCTAATGGGTAATAAACCCCTCCTGTGCCACCCGTTGCGATCGAGAGGCGGACACTCTTCTGTGCCCATGAGAAAGAAGCTCCAAACACCAAAATGAAAACAATTGCCACCATCCATACCCGTTTCATCATCAGCCCTCCTTTTAGAGTTGATTAATTTGCCCAATTTATAAAACTCTCTCTTGGTTGTCAATAAGAAGTTACTCATGCGAAAAGATTCACTTGCAGGAAAGGAAACATTTAGGAGCATATTTGCGGATGTATCGGCTTTATGTTTGCTCTTTTCTCTTCGTACCGTGCCAGAAGGTAGAGGACATCGGAAAGACGATTGAGATACTCCAATATTTTTGGGTTATGGAGCATTCGTTTCGATTTCATCTTTGCCACTAACCGTTCTGTTCTCCGTGAAATGGCCCTCGCCACATCCAACACGCTCGATGGAAAGGTTTCCCCATAGACAATGAATTTGGGATCCGGTTTCAGAGAGGATTCGAAATCCTTAGAGAGCTGACTCAGCCAGTCGACTTCCTTCTGACCGATTTCTTCCTTCAGGAGACTCCGGTCTTTCCCGGGGAGGGCGAGGTCTGAGCTGATAAGGTAAAAATGGTTCTGAATGGTGAACAAGGTCTCCCTGACCTTCTTGTTCTTGGAAGCGGCCTTGGCCATTCCCACAAAGGCATTGAGCTCATCGAGGGTCCCATAAGTCTCCGGCCTGAGATGAAATTTAGGGACACGTCTCCCCCCCAGAAGATGGGTAAACCCTTTGTCTCCTTTTCTGGTGCTAATGGGCATGGTCATTTCCCATTTCTGGACCCCGTTGGGTTCAAGACTTGCCTTGCATCCCATCCTGAACCCCATTGAGTTCAGGACTGATCATGAAGCCTATGGGGTTCATGGCTGGGTGCAGGAGTGATGAGTCACCTCAAGTTCTCCTTGAACGAGGCGATAACGAGAATTCTTCAGCCAATTGGGGTCATCCTGATTCGGGAAATCTTTACGGTAGAAAGAACCTCGGCTCTCCTGACGAAGAAGGCTCCCTTTCAAGAGGGCTTTCAGGAGGAGAGCCATGTTCTCCAGGTCCCTCTTTTGAAGTAAGTCTTTGAGGGTGGCCGGATAAATTCTTTCAATCTTCGTTTCCAAGTTAGTTAAACGGTCAAGACCTTCATTCAAAGAGCCTTCCTCTCGTTTGGGGCCTGTATATTTCCAGGCTATTTCCTTCAGGTCCCTGAGGAGATTTCGAGGAGGATCAAAGACTCCTCTCCTCTTTTTGAGATACTCCCCAGCCTTTCTTTCCCACCTCTTGACGACTGCCTCCGAAGGAAGATTTGCTTCTCCTCCCTTCATTTTAGCGGATTTGGATGCAGATCTTCCCGCAATGACTCCAAAAACGGCACACTCCGTCAATGCATTTCCTCCCAGGCGGTTCGCACCATGAATTCCCCAGGCAACTTCTCCTGCGGCAATGAGGCCGGGAAGGGCCGTTTTCCCCTGATCATCGATCTCGATCCCTCCCATGAAGAAATGAACGGCAGGGGCAATCAGAAAGGGCCTCTCCCGGAAAGGGAACTTCGACCTCCTTAGAAAATTGAGGGGGTATTGTTCCCACGTCTTCTCCGGAACTTGGGTGAGATCCAGGTAAACATCACCCTTTTGGGAGGCTTCGTAAAGGGCGATCGAGAAGCGATCTCTCTGGGTCATAATCGCTCGATTCAGGTCCTCGGGAATGTCGAAACTCCCTGCCAGATCCTTTCCTTTTTCATTAAAGAGTCGACTCTCTTTAGGATAGGGAGGATAAAGCATAAATGTGGAGAGTCTCGGTTCAGCCAAAACAACAGGATAAAATTGGACAAACTCCAGGTCATACAGAGGAAGGCCAACCCGGAGGACCAGACTGTATCCATCTCCCAGGATACTCCTCTGGTTGTCATTTCTACGATAGATCGCTCCGGCCCCTCCGGCAGCAAGGACTGTCACTTTCGATCGAATCAGGCAGGGCTTCCCATCGCGTGAAAAACCGAAGGCACCTCGAACTTCGCCTTCCTCGACCACCAGGTCGAAGACGACAAACCCTGGCAGAAGCCTGGTCGTCCCTTTTTTTAACCTCTCGACCAGGGCCTTCATCAGAAGGACGCCGGGTAGTTCAGAGGAACCCTCTGGTCGCCCGACCCAGTATCCAAGGCCGCTTTCCGCGAGATCGATCCCATGGGACCTCAGCCATACCATGGCCTCTGGTCCGTGTCCAACCATGTTCTTGACCAGAGAGACCCTATTCAATCCTCTGCCAGTCTCGAGGGTGGTGTGGAGGTGATTCTCTTTTGAGAAACGGCTGTTGGCTGCAGTAAACCCTCCATTGGCGATGGAAGAGTTTGTTCCCATCCCGATGGCGAATTTGCCCAGCAGGAGTGTTTGAAGACCTGATCGCTCCGATTCGAGGGCAGCGACAGTCCCGGCAAGCCCACTGCCAATGATGAGGATGTCTGTAGAAAGGATCTCCATCACGATAGACGGGTGCTCACGCTTGCATCAAAGACTTTCGAAAAGGGAAATGGCAACAGTCGTTCCGGTTAAGCTCGTGCTCTCTTCGGCTTCATCTGTCTTTCGCAGCAGACGATGTCGCAGGTATCGACGCAGCCGCAGACCTCATCCACGGTCACGGCAAGACCGCACACGCCGCATGTGTAAGCGTCCCCTTTCTTGACACTCTTCTTCGAAACCTTCGCCACTTTCTTGGTCGTCTTTTTTACCGCTTTCTTCTCTGCCATGTTCTTCTCCTTTCATTCTGAGTGATAGAAAGCCCAATCCGTTCGGCCTGCATGATTCACCTTGGTTTCACCCTCTCTGATTTCATCAAGCTCAAATTTGACGTTCCCAACAGGGAGATCGAACTCCATGAGAACGGGTATTCTATTTCCATCGTTTGTATACCAGATCCGGATGATCCCTTCTTTGTCCTCGAAGGAGCTAAAAGACGTCGTGGATTCGAGACAGATCGTTTCGACCTCTCCATAGGTCTTTGACTTCACCCTTTCCTGTCTGGGATGAAAAACCATCTGGCGCAACTTCACGCCATCATAGATCGACATTCGGAGATCCTGATGAGGCTGGAGGTCCTCCTTGAGATAATATCGGGCAAACATGGAGAGGGGATCGAAAGTCTCCGGGGGGAGGGAGACCTCCCGCTTCTTTTCTCCCGTTTTTTCTACGACGACTTTTTGACGTTGGGAATCGAAGGTCAGGGTCTGAAGATAATTTTTTTTCTCCTTTAAAAACCCATCCTGGTCAATCTCCTTCACATATTGAACGGGAATGCAGGTCTCGGCCTCAAACGTGGAGATGAAGCGATTATTCACCCGGAAGAGAAAACCAAGGTTCACCGAAGAGATCTCTGCGCGAGCCTGATGAAGAGACTTTCCCTGGACGGAGGGTCCAATTTCAATCCTGATGGAAGCTTTGAGGATGGGGATCCCGAGCTTCTTT
>DATIGG010000262.1:0-4214 GCA_035454825.1 Thermodesulfobacteriota bacterium
CGGGAACACTTCCAACGCCTTGGAATGCCGGTTTTATTGGAATTGAATAGGCAACCGAGGACTTCACCAAGAGTAAGGTCCAGCATGGTCAATCGACAGTCGTGCTCCACGTTCAAGAAGTTCCGCTCCAAGGCTTTTTCCAGTGTTTTCGCTGGGTCTGTTTCATGGCGATTTTTTTGAACAATGAGGTAAAACTCCCTTGCTCATGCCCGATGTATCTGATATAAAGTGAATATGAGAAGGCCTGCATGGAGAGTTTTGAATCATGGTCGTTAAGAAGACACTGGGCCAGGTTACGCCCAAAGAGATAAGGATGCTCATCCGGAAAGGAAAATGGGACAAGCCTACCGCCGGGATGGCCATGGGCTATGCCCAGGCCAACCTGGTCATTCTTCCTGAAAAATATGGCTTCGATTTTCTTCTCTTCTGCCAGAGGAATCCAAAGCCCTGTCCTTTGCTTGAAGTGCTGGAACCCGGAAGGTATCGGACAGATTTTTTAGCTCAAGATGTTGATATACGGACGGATATCCCGAAGTATAACATCTACCACAGAGGAAGATTAGAAAAGACTGTCAAAGAGATTAATGACCTTTGGAAGGACGATTTTGTCACATTCCTCCTGGGATGCAGTTTTTCATTTGAGGAGGCTCTGCTAAGGGCAAAGATCCCTGTCCGGCATATTGAAGAAAGTAAGAATGTTCCCATGTATATCACGAATATTCCCTGTATACCAGCCGGGAAACTGCACGGACCTTTGGTCGTGACCATGAGGCCTCTGCCACCGGATAAAGTCGTTCGGGCTACCCAGATTACATCCCGATATGCTGCAGTTCATGGAAGCCCTGTACACATAGGCGATCCTTTGAAAATTGGGATAAGAAATCTGAAAAAACCTGATTTTGGAGATCCCGTAACAATTAAAAAGGGAGAAATCCCTGTTTTCTGGGCCTGTGGTGTCACACCGCAAGCTGTTGTGATGGAGGCGAAACCCAACCTCTGCATCACACATGCTCCTGGCCATATGTTTATTTCGGACCTTCTTAATGAAGAGTTAGCTACCTTTTAAGAATCGGCTCTTTGTCTCTACTGATTGTTATTTTTGTGTCTCTGCGAAGACGTCCAATTTTCGACGGATACCATCAGGGCTCACAAAAAGATTCTGGAATATTTGAAGAAGGGGGATGGTGACCAATGTCAGAGAGAGATGGCCCTTCATTTGAAGGAAATTGATACCTACCTGACGGAGATGGGAAAGAAGAAGGATAACCAATCTTACTTCAGAAAGGAGCGTGTGAACCATGAATACGATTGAAAAATACAAAAAATACGTCAATACCAGCATGCTGGCGAGGGTGGAGCCCGTCGTCATCAGTAAGGCCAAGGGAGCAGTGGTCACGGATGCAGACGGCAAAAACTATATTGATTGTTTTGCCGGGATTGCGGTGGTCAATGCAGGTCACTGCAATGAGAAAGTCATCGAAGCCGCAAAAGCGCAGATGGATAAACTCATTCATTGTTGTTCGTACGTCTATTATGCCCAACCCACTGCAGACCTGGCAGAGAAACTCGCGGAGATTACTCCCGGAAGACTCCAGAAGACCTTCTTTGGTAATGGAGGAGCAGAGGCCATCGAAGGAGCCATGAGACTTGCCAAAACATTCACCGGAAAAACGGAGCTGATCGCATTGCAGGCTTCCTTTCATGGCCGTTCCTATGCAACCCTGAGTGTCACCGGGAATAACGCCAGGAAGCGACGAGGGGGACCCTATATGGTGGGATGTTCCTTCTTGCCTGCACCCTACTGTTATCGATGCTTCTTTGAATTGGAGTATCCAAAGTGTCACCTCCGGTGTGCTCGGGCGCTTGAGGACATCATCCATTTTGATACGTATGATTCTGTGGCCGCATTTATTGCAGAACCTCTTCTCGGGGAGGGAGGAATTATTACGCCTCCGGATGACTATTTTCAAGAGATTGAAAAGGTTCTCAAGAAACACGGTATTCTTCTCATCATCGACGAAGTTCAGACAGGGTTTGGCAGAACAGGGAAAATGTTCGGCATTGAGCATTATGGTGTGGAACCCGATATCATGACCATGGCCAAGGGCATCGCAGACGGATTTCCCTTAAGCGCCTTCACCGCCCGGGAAGAGATCGCCGATTCCTTCAAGCCCGGGGAACACCTATCGACATTCGGTGGAAATCCGGTCTCCTGTGCAGCGGCTCTGGCAAACATTGCCTCTCTCAAAGAGGAAAAGTTGGTTGAGGAAGCAGCCACGAAGGGGGAGTGGTTAAAGGCCCGTCTGGAGGAAATGAAGAAGAAGCAGAGTCGCATCGGCGAGGTGCGGGGCAAAGGGCTCATGATCGGCATTGAGCTGGTGAACGATCGGGCAGCAAGGACTCCGGCCATAGACGAGGCCAAGAAAACCAGGCAGTTCTGCCTGGACCAGGGGTTACTGATCGGTCTGGGTGGTGTTTTTAACAATGTTTTGAGGATTCAGCCTCCTCTGGTTATTTCTCAGCGGCAGCTTGAAGAGGTCGTGAAAATTCTTGATCTGGCCCTCAGCAAGGTTTAAGGGTCAGAGACAATCCATGAGATAAGAAATATAGAAAGGAGGATAAGGAAATGGTTGAAACGTTGTCACTCAAGGGCAGGGATTACATTGCGGAGATGGAATACACACGCCATGAGATGGAGACCATTTTGGAGCTGGCCTTCTCCCAGAAGAAGCTCTATGCTTCCGGCACACCCCACGAAGTCTTAAAAGGGAAAACCTTTTTTATGCTCTTCTACAACAAATCTCTCCGAACCCGGAACAGCTTTGAGGCAGGCATGTTCCACCTGGGTGGAAATGCCCATTACCTCACCCCTGATGCTGTCTACATGCCGGCCAAACAAGGGGATGAGGTTGCTTTTACAACAGAAAGAATCTGTGATGTTGCCCAGGTACTGGCTCGGATGGGCCATGGGATAGGAATCCGGATCTATGGGGACCTGGTCGGTTGGGTATATGGAAAGGGAAATGAATACATCCGGGAGTTCGCAAAATGGGCGCAGGTCCCTGTCATCAATATGGAGGACGACCTCTTCCATCCCTGCCAGGAAATTGCCGACCTGATGACGATGAAGGAATTCCTGGGCCCGGATCTCAAGGGGAAGAAACTCGTGATGAGTTGGGCGTACTCTCCCAGCGTGAAAAAACCGATGGCCGTCGCTCACAGCAATGTCATCGGTGGCACCATGTTTGGAATGAACGTGGTCGTAGCCCATCCCAAGGGGTTTGAGCTCGACCCGATGGTAGTGGCCAAGGGCAAAGAACTGGCCGATTTATATGGCGGGTCTCTTGAATTTACCAATAACATGGAAGAGGCCTTTGAAGGGGCTGATGTGGTTTACCCGAAATCCTGGCCTGTTATTGAGAACCTTCCTCCCTATTCCAAAACTCCGATGCACGATAAAACCAAGAAACTGGCCGACAAAAATAAGCACTGGATGTGCGATGCCAAGAAGATGAAGCTCATCAAGAAGACAGGAATCTACATGCATTGTCTTCCCTGCGATCGAGGCTTTGAGGTGACCGATGAAGTTGCAGACGGACCTCAGTCTGTGATTTTTCATGAGGCTGAAAATAGGCTCCATGGACAGAAAGCCTTAATGACCTTGCTGATGAGATGAGCATGAATATTCTAAGAACAGAAAAATTGACCAAAAAGTTTGGTGCCTTGGAGGCGGTGAGCAATGTTGACCTCCTGGTCAAGGAGGGAGAGATCCATTCCATCATTGGGCCCAATGGGGCAGGGAAAACAACCCTTTTTAATATGCTGGCAGGTCAACTTTCGTCCACCTCGGGAAGGATGTGGTTCAGAGAGCGGGAGATTACGGGGAAAAAGCCGTATGAAATCTCGCATGTGGGGATTGGTCGTTCATACCAGGTTACGAAGATTTTCCCCGTGCTCACAATCAAAGAGAACGTTCGGTTGGGCGTTCAATCCCGGACCCCGCACAATTTTTCGATGTTTAAGAAGGCTTCCTCTTTGAAAGAGGTTGAAACAAAAACACTCCAAATTCTTGAAGAGGTCAGTCTGACCGATGTAATGCATCAGAAGGCAGGAGAGGTCTCCTATGGGATCCAAAGGGCCCTTGAAGTCGCCATCGCCATGGCTACCTCTCCTCAGTTGCTTCTCCTCGACGAACCCACGAGCGGCATGCCCCA
>DATIGG010000263.1:0-4417 GCA_035454825.1 Thermodesulfobacteriota bacterium
GCACCTGATCGGCGGGCCCAAGCTCGCTCCCGTGCTGTCGCCCAAGAAGACGTGGGCAGGGGCGATCGGGGGATTCGTGGCCGCCGTGGCCGGAGCATTGCTGCTCGGCGGGTGGGTCCTCTAACAGAGCCGGGACTTCAATCCCCATACGGGTTCGTCGCCTACGAACACCTTTCGTGCCCCTTCCTCTTTGAGGTATCGAATTAGAGCCCCAATCACATCAGGGTGCGTAATGGATGGGGTTTCCTCAGGGGGAAAGGGAGAACAGATATTGGGTTTTAACAAGATGCGAGACCCTTTGATACCCATCCGTTCAAGCCCAAGAATTTCGATTGCTTCTCTCACCCCTACATATGGATCATTTGTTTTTACAAGACTCACCCTCACTTTACCCATTGTTTTCCCCTTTTCTGTTCCAACCCTGCCACGGATCCCAATGCACCCAGCACCGCAATACGTTGAACTCCTCTTACCGTGGTCGGTGGATCTCTCTCTTCTTCTCTCTGAATTCTTTACAGACTTCTGCAAAAATAGGCATTGAAAAGGTGATCGTATGAATGCCAGCAGGAAGCGAAGCCGTTTCTATTGCCTCAAAGACTTCTTCCTCTTTTGCTCCTGCTTCGAGGGCAGCTCTGATATGAACTCTTAGACCTTCCTCATAGTTTGAGGCAGCGTTGATCGCAGCAATGATCATCTCCTTTACTTTTAAAGGCAGGTTATTTTCTTCTTTCATCACATGCGTAAAAAGCTGGTGATAGAGATCCAGATACTGAGGATCCCTTTCGCATAGAATCTCTCTCGAGGGATGAAGGTATCCCCTCTCCTGTCTTACCTTCTCTAAAATTGTCTTCGCGTCGACCATACGCAACCTCCTTCTTCTGCAGTCTATTTATTCAACGAGAGGATATATCGCTGCTCCTTAAAATGAGGAGCCATTCTATCGCCTTTGAGAACCTGTAACCAAAGGTCACCCTCGAGAAACATAACCTGTATCAACGATTTCTGTAACGGATTCGGGCATAGGAATTTCAACAGAGTAGTACCGGTAAGCAGCTAACATTCTCAACTGCTTCTACATTCTTCATGGTATCAAATGCTTGTCTTGCTTTTTGAGGAGAAAAGTCGTTCCTGCCAAATTGGAGGCAGTTTTCAAATTTAGTGAAAATTTCTTCTGCGCTCATAGGGCACTCAGGATGTCCTTTGGAAATGGATGCTCTGCAGGAATAGTTCTTCCCTTGCCCCTTAATGATTACACGAGATTCCAAATTGACCACATTTGTAGAGGGTTCATGAAGTGCCGGATCTATCGAAACCCTTACCTTCTTAGCCCATGCAGTCCTTCGGGGATCCTTGATCGCAGTTTCAGTAAAATCTTGGAGACCTACTTTGCCGGTGAGGATTGCTGTGGCCACCGTGTAAGGGATACTGAATTGAGCATCAACTTGCGGGTCTGTTCTGATCTCAAAGGGATGGCCGGCAGTCTGATAGCAGCCTTTCGAGACAATGACCTCCACTTCTCCAATCTGTTCCAATTCTATTCTTTCTTCCCTCATAAGATTTAGCGCACCGTAAATGGGAGTATGAGTCGCTTTACAACTTGGATAGGGTTTAATACTCAACTCGTCCCCTAAAAAGATTTTACCCAAGTCTTTAGTCAAAGATTCCACGATCTTCTCTGGGTCTTCCGCATATTGACGGTCTCCGTATAAACGGAACATTCCCCAATCCCCCTCCAATATATTTTTTGGCCCAGTTAAATCACGGTGAGCAAAGATCGAGGAAAGGACACCTGATTTTACACTCAAAGCAACCTGGAGCCTTTTGGTCAATGTACCTTCTAACCTTCCTTGTCGGTTTCCAGCAGCCTGGCTATAGGCAATGCCCAGGGCATTAGCCATCTGCTTCTCATCCAAACCTAAAATTTTAGAAGAGGCGACCGTGGCGCCAAAAATTCCCAAAGTGGTTGTTGCATGCCAGCCTCTGAACAAAGGGATGGATAAACCCATCCGGCAGATCAGGTCGATCCCGAGAACGATTGCAGTAAGAAAGGTCTTTCCATCCACGCCTCCCACTTTTTCAGCCATTGCTAAGGCGGCAGGGATAACAGAGACGTTGGCATGAATCCCTGCTTTCTCATGCATATCGTCGAAGTCAAAGGCATGGGCCATGAGACTATTGGCCATAGCAGCAAGAAAAGAAGGGGATTTCCCACCATAATGAAGGATGCTCGACTCCTCTCTCCCTCCGATCTCTTTCAAAAGTTCTACAACTTCCGCCACCCCTGGGGCCTTTGATCCGGCAATTGCAACACCCAGCGTATCAACAAGCAGGTCTTTCTGCTTCTCTATAGTCGCCTCTGGGATATCCTCAAATTTGATCTTCACGAGGTGTTTGATAACGGTCTCTATGGCAGACATTTCTACCTCCAGGTTACTGAGGGTTCATTCCCTTGGAATCTTACTAAACCGAAATTCTTCATATTTTCGATGCGATGTCAAAGGCTTCGTGAATGGCCTCAATCATTTTTCGGGGTGATACGCAATCTCCAATGGAGTAAACTTCAGGGATCTTTCCTTCAAGTTTCTGAAAGAGAGAATTCTGGGATTTCGCACCGAGCGCCAAGACCACTGTTTCCGCCGTGATCTCATCTTCCCCGGTCACTCCGTGAACGCTAACACCTTTCCTCCCGATCTTGGTTAATTTTGTCTTGCATCTCACCTCAATATCCGTTCCCGATAATTCTTCTCTGAGGCGTGCACGGTTCAGTGGCCCCGCATCCTGAGCAATATCCTCAAGCATTTCGATCAGGATCACTTTTTTCCTTTTTTTTGCAAGAAAGAGAGCCGTCTCGACCCCGACCATTCCCCCGCCTGCAACAATGACCTTCTCCCTAACCTCTTTTCCCCGCAGAACATCCCATGCATTGATCACATTCTTATTCTTGATACCTGGTATTTTTGGAAGAAGGGGAAGAGCTCCCGTTGCAACGACCAGAACATCCGGACTGCCTTTCGCTGCCTTTTCGCTCGTCACTTCTTCGTTCAAGTGAGTCTTTACCTTCAGTCTTTCTAATTCGCTTGTCAGAAAATCCTTGACTCCACTAAACTCCTGTTTCCCTGGTGGGATAGCAGCCAACACAGCCTGTCCTCCAAGATCGTTTTCCTTCTCAAAGAGATCTACCTCATGTCCCCTGATGGCTGCAATCATCGCTGCTTCCATTCCTCCAGGTCCACCTCCAATGACCCATACCCTCTTCTTCTTTATGGCAGGGGAGAATTCCCCCTCATGACCCACCTCGGGGTTGTAAAGACATGTGACCTTTCTCTCCTTTACAAGTTCTTCCATACACCCTTGATTGCAGGCGATGCAGCGGCGGATCCTCTCTGTTTCTCCCCTAAGCGCTTTTTCTGGCCAGTGAGGGTCCGCGATAAGCGCCCTCCCAGTAGCCACGAAATCAGCTTTCCCCTCCCGCAGGATCCGGTCTGCTACTTCGGGAGTATTGATTCGACCCACGGTAATAATTGGAACTTTCACCCTTTCTTTGATCGCCGCGGCAAGGTCAGCATAGCATCCTGGTGAAACGGATCCAGGGGGAACAAACTTAAGCAGCATCACCGGGGTTTCACTGCTTCCAACAGATATGTGAAGAAGATCGATTCCCTCCACCTCAAGGCGCGGAGAAAGTGCGATGACGTCTTCAAGGGGTGTTTCAACCGGTGCAAACTCCCGGGCATTGAGTCGGTAACTGAGCAAAAAATCGTTCCCGGTCAACTCCCTTGCCCGACGATAAATCTCAAGGGGAAAACGCATCCGATTCTCTAAACTGCCTCCGTATTGATCCGTCCGCCGGTTTGAATAAAGGGAAAAAAATTGATTGATCAAATAACCATGGGTCCCATGAATCTCAACCCCGTCATACCCCGCTTCTTTTGCCCTCCGGGCAGCCTGGCCATATTTTTCAACCAGTTCTTTGATCTCTTCTACCGTCAAGACCCTCGGGATCTCTCCGGTCACGAGATGAGGAATGGGTGACGGGCCAACCGCTCCGCTTGTCACAGCGGTCTTGAGGTCCTTGGAAGAAGTCAGAAGCCTTCCATTGTGGTTGATCTGTTGAATGACCTTGGCACCCGTTGCGTGAATGGCAGATGTAAACTCCTTTAACGTGGGAATGAAACGGTCATCATGAAGAAGCAGCGCCCCACTCCGCTTCTTTGCAGCAGGATCAATATAAGCAGAGGAGACAATAATTAGCCCCACTTGACCCTTTCCACGCTCAACATAGTATCTTGTAAATTGCTCACTCACGGACCCATCGGTTTCTGCGAAATTGGTATTCATAGGTGGCATGACGATCCGGTTTCGAATCGTAATACCCTTGAGCGTTAAAGGCCTAAACAGAAACTCGAATTGGCTCATT
>DATIGG010000264.1:0-11840 GCA_035454825.1 Thermodesulfobacteriota bacterium
GATCCCAAAGAGATCGAAGGTTACCAGCATACCCTGGCAGAGGGGGTCAAGATCAAGTCCGTTATTCCTCTCCAGTATGTGGATTCACTGACTCAAGAGGAAATAAGGGTGGGAGCCTTAATTGTCGATTCCGGTAAAGAGGAGGTTCCGATCTCAGCCGAAGATTTCGAGTATCTAAAGGTGATGGGGGAGTTAATTGGAGCTGCCGTCGGCAAGGCCGAGCTAACAGAGCAATTGATTGAATCTTACCGAAAGAAGGAGACGATGGTTAAACAAACCGTGGATGCGTTTCGGAACCGAATTACAATCATCGGAACGATCTCCCGACGGACAGCACGATTGTCCAAAGACCCGGCTCTGGTCCGGGATGCCGAGATACTCTATCGGGAGATAGAATCTCTGGAGTCCCATTTGGAGCGATTTGAGAAATATATAGAAATCTAAGGTCCGGGAAGGGTTGGTTGAACACCTGTGGGACAGCATCGCTTCGGATGAATCTGTCGCGTCTTTTATCAAGAATTCCGAAGACGACTGCTCAGGTCAGGTTAATCTGTCTGGCTTTCCTCAGAGCATCCCTCAACATATTGAGGTTCCACCAAATATTGAGATCAAAACCCGCGGAAAGCCAGGTGAACTGGAGAAGCCCGTTGCAAAACCTGAGCGTGTGGTGCCGGCAAATCCGGCCCAACATGAGAAGCCTGTTACAAGACCTGAGCGCGTGACGCCACCCAAGCCAGCAGAGGCGGAGAAGCCTGTTGCAAAACCTGAGCGCGCAGCGCCGGCAAAGCCAGCAGAGAAGGGTGTGGATAAATTGAAAAAGGTAGAAAAACCCAATCTGCAACCCAAGAAAGCAAACCACAGGACAAAGCAGGACCCGGAAAACCTAAAGAGATGACCAGGCCGACAGAAACAGGGGCGGTAGAAAAACCAAAGGTTAAACTGCCGGAAAGGGATCTCGAAAAACCGAAGGACCAAAAGACGTTCTAACATAAGGAGGAGACCTCAAACTTTCTTCCCGACTATCAAGAGCGATTGTCCACCCATATCGCTACAATGGCGTCATTGGCAATATCCTGGAACCGAAGCTTATGGGGAGACGCCTGAGTTTGTCGGCGCTGGTTGTCTTCCTTTCAATGGTCTTCTGGGGATGGATTCTGGGACCGATTGGTATGATCCTCTCGGTGCCCATGACCAGCCTTGTCAAGATCGCGCTGGAAAGTTATGAAGAAACACGAGGGCACGCCATCATGCTGGGATCCTATAGCGAGATTAAAGGCATCGAAGGATTGAGGCGACGGAGGAAATAGGGCGCGAAGAAAAGAAGGATGACTGCCTCCTGATAGACGTTGACGCAATGAAACGGACTCATTCAACGAGATTCAAACGGCTCAAAAAGTTTCTCAAGAACTTCGGTCTCCTCTGGCCGGCTCTGAGGAAATTCAATGATGACAACGGCTTTTTCTTATCTTCGGGGATTACCTTTAATATCCTCATCAACCTGATTCCTTTTATCATGCTGCTATTGGCACTGGTTGGAGCTTATCTCTACAACGACCAAGAAGTGTTCAATCATATTCACGCTTATTTCAGAGATGTGGCTCCGGCATTGGATCCAAAAATTATGAAACACCTTATGGATGTCATCCAGAACCGTCAGATTGTGGGAATCCTGGGATTTGCAGGCTTGCTCTGGTTCACCACATGGGTCTTCGGCTCCCTACGGATCGCTCTCAATATCGTGTTCCGGGTGGAGAAGAGCAGGGGAATATTGCGTGGAATCGGCATTGATCTCTTCATGATTCTTTTGGCCGGAATCCTTCTCCTGGTGAGCATGATCCTCAGCCCCCTTGTCATCTGGCTGCAGGGTTACCAGGGACAGATTCCCTTGGCCATAGGACCGACGATTCAATGGATCCTGAAATACCTGCTCCCCTTTTTCCTCACCTGTTGCATGTTTTTCTTGATTTACGAGATCATCCCTAATAAGAGGGTTCACATCAAATCCGCCCTTCAGACGGCCCTCTTTACGAGCTTGCTCTGGGAACTGGCCAAACATCTTTTTGCCTGGTATGTCGTCCATCTCGCCCAGTACTCCATTTTTTATGGCTCATTAAGCACCCTGGTCGTTTTCGTTTTGTGGGTGTATTATTCCTCGACGATTCTTGTTGTGGGCGGGGAGTTTGCTTATTTCCTGGAAGAAGATCGACAGAGATCAACGGTCTGACAAGGTATCCTGATACGCTTCGCCCCTGCTTGATACGAATGCTGTCCACCTCTCCCCCAACGTATCCCTCAATATATTGAGGTTCCACCAAATATTGAGGCCAAACGAATCATTTCATACTTCCCCGTTGTTCCCTCCTATTCATCTAATCGACTGTTATTAAAGGATGATTCCAAACTTCTGATTTTTTTCAGCTTGTTGGCAAGCCATTTGCAATCACTATTTTTATGATCCTGGTCATCCTACGAATGAAGGTCCTTCCTGAGAAGCGCATGGAGCTGTCCCAGACGATTGCTTTACTGATTGTCTCCATAAGGACGGAGAAGGGATGCAATCGCTGCGACTTCTGCCAGAGTAACGAGGATGAAAATCGACTCTTCCTTCTGGAGGAATGGGATACCCAGGAAGACTTTAAAGAGCACCTGAAGTCAAGGCGCTTCAAGGTACTCCGGGGGGCGATGAGCCTGCTCAGAGAGCCCTATGAAATGGTGTTTCACACCGTATTCCATCCGGCGGGAATGAAGGGGATTTAATGGGTAAATCGCTATTTACGAAATGTCTTCGCTGCAGGGGTGCCATGGTCTATGACAAATTTTACGGTCTCCAAGAACAGTTCTGGGGACGGAAATGTTTGATCTGCGGGGAGATTGTTGATCCGGTGATTCTGGAGAACCGGAAATTGATAAGATCGGGTCAGGGGATAACTCTCCGAAGGGCAAGGAGGTAAAACTAAAGGTATGGGTAAGACTTTTTAGAAGGGGAGGCAATCTTGAAATCTTCGAAATGTAGAGTCGTCTTGAATACCAAATTGGTTTATCAGTTCGTGCTGCTGATCGCGCTCGTCGCCTCGGCATCGCCTGTCCATAGCGATTCATCCGCAGTCGCCCCCAAGGCCAGCATCACGGTGATGAGCCGTAACCTCTATGTTGGCGCATCGTTTAATCTCCTAATCGGCGCCTCGACACCGAACGACATCTCCGAGCGTGTGGCGACGGTTTATAGGACGATTTTGTCATCACAGTTCCCACGCCGCGCCGAGGCCATCGCGGATGAAATTGTGCGCAAACAACCGGATCTTGTCGGCCTGCAGGAAGCACCCCGTTTGGTCGTTCATCCGCCGGGGGGAGCCTCCGTTGTCAATCCCCCTCAACCAACGGCAGTCGTCATTGATTACTTACAAATCCTGCTCGATGCACTGGAGCGTCGGGGTGCCCATTATACCGTGGCGGCGATCGTCAACAATACGGATGTTACGGCCCCCAGCGCAACTGGAGACATGATTCGCCTCATCGAGCGGGGCGTCATTCTGGTTAATACTGATCTCTCTCCTGACGAATTACATGTATCGAACTCGCAGGCAAAGAACTTCAATGCGACATTTACCGTCCATTTGGGGGACACGAAGGTGCCGCTCCTTCGAGGCTGGTGCTCGGTGGATGTGACGGTACGCGGCAAGTCGGTGCGGATCGTAAGCACGCATTTGGAGGAGGAATTGCTCGCCCATATCCAATTCGCCCAAGCTGAGGAACTTTTGGCCGGTCCTCTCCGTACGAACCGCCCAGTGATCGGCCTGGGCGATTTCAACGCCTCCGGCGACTCGACCATCTATGAGAATTTCCTTGAGGTCGGTTTCCAAGATGCCTGGTCCCTGGTGCATCCCTATGATCCAGGGTTTTCCTGCTGCCAAGCCGAGGACTTGTTGAATCCGACATCGCAACTGAGCATACGCATCGACCGAATTCTGTTCCACAGGGACTGGATCAGTGTGGAGGATGTGCAACTGGTCGGAGACAATCCCTCTGACCGCATTTAGGCAGTAACATAGAAGTCAGATTAACTATTGTAGATATTTTCCTGAAAAAGGGGATTGCTATCAGGGTTCGGATAAAGGTATTACATGCAATTCTCATCATCAGTTAATAAGTCATAAGGGGATCTAACAATGACAAGCGAGAGGAAAGCAAGCATCGGCAGTGCAATCGTGTGGATATTCATTATTTCTGTGCTACTCTTTTGGTTGCCGGTCATCGGACCACTGATTGCAGGGATTGTTGGCGGCAAGAAGGCGGGCGGAATTGGATCTGCAATAATCGCAGTCTTTCTGCCAGGGATCTTTTTCGCAATCATCCTTTTTCTTCTAGCCTCAAGCTTAACGGGGATTCCCTTGCTGGGTGCGATCGCTGGAGCTGGAGGATTGATCCTTTCAATCGCCCATATTGGGCCCCTATTGATCGGCGCCATAATCGGGGGAGTAATTGCGTCAAAGTGAGACATTGACCTTGAAACGAGATGAGAACTGCGTTTAACAACGATCATTTGAAACAAAATAGCCCAGCAGTCAAACCGAAATCTGAGAGGAGGAATACCATGAAATCCAGCACGAAGGACCAGGCGAAAGGCAAGTTTCACAAAGTGACGGGTAAACTCAAGGAGATCGCCGGGAAACTCAGCGAGAATCCCAAGTTGGAAACCGAAGGCAAAGACGAAAAGAGAGCCGGCAAAGTTCAGGAAAAGATCGGCGAAGTCGAGAAGGTTCTGGGAAAGTAGAAGAGCGGTGTATCGTGCGCCGGCACGCCATTGAGACCACGGCCGCGGTTGCAGGGGGGCAAGCAATCGCAATAAAGTAATTGACCTGAGTACAGTCATAATCCAATGGGTCCATCCCCCTTGATGGGGATTGTAGACCCAGGGTAAAGTTATTTATTAACAAGTTTGCTTAACTAAAGAAGGGGGTGCCAAAATGATAGGCTATGTTGGAAACATCGAGAAGCAGACATTGAAGAACAATTATTTCAGGCAGGTTTTGTTCACCGCTAAGAATGCTCAACTGGTTGTGATGTGCCTGCAACCAGGAGAGGAAATTGGGGACGAGGTCCACCACAAGGTAGACCAGTTCTTCAGAATTGAGCAGGGCGAGGCAAAATTCATCTTCAATGAAAAAGAGGAACATGTTGTCCATGACGGCGATGCGGTTATAGTGCCAGCAGGAACCTTCCACAACGTCATAAACACCGGAAAGGGACAGTTGAAGCTGTATACTATTTATTCACCCCCAAACCACCCTGAAGGCACGGTGCATAAGACTAAGGCCGAGGCGGAAAAAGCTGAAAAGGAGCATCACGCTCACTGAGTGGGTGTGGCCAGTGGATAGGCGAGCTAACTAATCCTTAACTCGATACCCCTTTCCTGTGGAAAAGACTTCCTATTCTCTTTTATCACGAATACTACAGAGTTTACCCCTCCAGTAAGGGAGGAGGTGGCTTCATCAGGAGTGGGCGAGGCCGATAAAATCGGTTGAAAGTGACTCGTGTGTGAGGACTCACACCCCCACAGTGCTGAGGCAGAATCGGATGGAATGAGGAAAATTGCTGGCCCATCCCCCAAACGATTCGGGCATTCAACAAAAAGGTCGTCGCCCAAGGCGACACAGAAAAGGAGCGTAAGAAAGCATGCCTAAAAAACTATTTGTAGGGGGTCTGAGCTGGGACACGACGGACGACGGCCTGCGCCAGGCGTTTGCGTTTTATGGGGAAATCACTGAAGCCAAGGTTATCAAGGAACGGGATAGCAGACGATCCCGGGGTTTTGGATTCGTGACTTTCGCTCAGGATGACGATGCTAAAACGGCGATATCCAAGATGGATGGTGCGAGCCTTGACGGCAAGACTATTAAGGTTAACGAGGCGCAAGAAAAGAGTCCTCGCGGAGGTGGCCGATTCGGCGGCAGTTTTGGGGGAGGTCGTGGCAGCGGACACAATCGCCGGTAGTTCAAGCTACGCTCTACCATGGACATACTCTCCGGGCTGCCTCATCTTTCGGTGGGGAGGCTCCTGTTCATAAAGCCGGAGAGCCTTTTTACTGAAATGACTGATTGTCTTTCAGGCAGACGAAATTTCCTCATGCTCGAAATGATAGCCGAGAAAATCCAATCCTCTTTTGGTTCTTCCACGGACTGAGGGAAACGTTATGGTCGCAATGGGAGGACAGAAAGGAAGAAGACAGCCAACGTATCCCTCAATATGTTGAGGTTCCACCAAATATTGAGGCTAAATGAATCATTCCATACTTTTCTGATGGTCCCTCCTATTCATCTAATTCATTGTTATTAAAGGACGATTCCAAACTTTTGATTTTTCTCAGTTTGTTGGCAAGCCATTTGCATTTACCATTTGCATGATCCTGGTTATCCTACGTATGAAGGTCATTTCTGAGAAGCGCCTGGAGCTGTCACAGACAATGGCTTCGCTGGTCGGCTCCATAAGGATGGAGAGGGGATGCAATCGCTGCGACTTCTGCCAGAGTAACGAAGATGGAAATCGACTCTTTCTTCTTGAAGAATGGGACACCCAGGAAAACCTTAAAAGCCACCAGAAGTCGGAGCGTTTTAGGATACTCCGGGGGGCAATGAACCTTCTCAGAGAGCCCCATGAAATGGTGTTTCACACCGTATTCCACCCAGCGGGAATGGAGGGGATTTAGTGGGTAAATTGTTTTTTACGAAATGTTTTCGCTGCTGGGGTACCCTGCTCGATGGCAAATTTTGTGGTCATGATGGCGGTGCGTACCGTTTTCATTAAGCGCCGTAAGACCGGTGAGGATATACGAGGAGAGCCACTGCGCACATCGCAAACAGTATTATCGCGATTGTCCTCACTCGCGGAGCCAACATCCGGGACACCCAGGGCAATCCCGAAGACAGGAAGACAGAATGGAATCAGGCAGGTGTCCAAAGAGTGGAGATTTAAATTGAGGTAGAAAGCGACATGAAGGTTCACGACATCAGATCACACCAATCTCTTATGAAAGGGTACCTGAAAGTGCCAATATGAAGCCTCCAAAGAGGGGAATACAATTCTTTGGAGGCTTCCATATACGTTGTTATTCTCTCGGGTTTCCAATGGTCGTATGGCAATATGTAATTGTCTAATTAAATGAGGATCACACCATAATTTGGGGAGGTATCAATGAAACCAGAAACTGGAAAGAAGGTTAAGTTTGGAGTTTGGGGCCTCATTTGCGGGGCAATCATCACAATGATCATAGGCTTTGGGTGGGGCGGTTGGACAACCGCCGGTACTACCCAAAAGATGACCGACGAGGCGGTTTTGGCAAGCCAGGCAGCAATCTGCGTCGCTCAGTTTGTGAAGCAACCAAACCATGAAGAGAAGCTTAAAGAATTTGGGGAAATAGATTCCTGGAAGAGAGCTGAATTCATTGAAAAAGGGGGCTGGGATAAAATGCCCGGGCAAGAAAAGGCTGGCTCTTCTGTAGCGCAAGCATGCGCCAAGGGGCTTGAAGTTATGATCAAGAAATGACCGAACTGAAATACCTGTTAAAGAGGATTCATGATTTATTTGGTGTAGGTCACCTTCTTGGGTTCTAATATCTTGAAGCGAACAGTTGGGACAATCTTCAGCCTTTATACCCACTCACTTTTTGAGAATTCATCGTCTCCAGAATTGGAGGCATCTGGATCTTAAAAAGGGGTAATCCGGGGTTTTGAGGATGATATTGTTCAATTTCCATTTCGGGAAGGGGTGAGGACTTAGGCCCTCACCCCTTCCATGGTTTCCTCTGGCTTTCCACATCTTCTCACTTCGTAATGGGCAGTCCAGCTTCCTCCCAGTCGGCGAAGATTGCCTGGACAATTTTCGAGTAGTCAAGCTTCTGTAGTTTACGGTAGGCGGTGTAGCTTCGTCCCCCCGATTTGCAGTAAACGACGACCAGTTTTTCCTTGTCTAACACGGCCGACCCAGCTGCAAATTTTTCTGACGGGATGTTGATCGCACCGGGAATGTGTCCTTCGGCGAATTCCTGCGGGTCACGCACATCCACCAGGGTGAATGTACCAGATTTGGTTTCCATGAGTATCTTCAATTCTTGCGGAGTGATTTTGGTTGTTTCGATCCTTTTCTCGTAATCAGGCCCAGCGTAGACGGCGTATCCCTTCTCTTCCCACACCGGCATCCCTTCATGCAGAACAAAGAGGTTGTTATATCCAAGTTCAGCGGCCACCCTGGCTGCCCGTCCACTTTTCCCTCACTTGAAACCATTGCAGTAAAAGACGAGCTTCGTCTCCTTCTGGAAGTTCAGCAGTGTCTTGTCTTTTTCCAGTTTTGGCCATGGGATATTAACCGCCGTGCGTATGTGCACCTCCTGATATTCGTCCGGGTTGCGGGCATCGATAACAACCATGCCTGGCTCTTGTCGGTCGAGCATCGCCTTCAGCTCCTCGCTGGTCACCACTGTGTATGGTTCAGCCTTCCCTTTCTCGGCAGCCATGGTCGGCAACACTGCAACGAACAGCAGCCCGGCCATGACGACGAACATCTTCATGACTCGCATCACTTCTCTCCTTCCTCCATGGAATTTATTAATAAGTGGAACCCCCAGATTCCATCAGCTATAATTAAAAATGAGAATTTTCTATAAGTCAAATCGGATTTTTCGATAATTGGATAGTAATTCATAGGTTTCTTTTACTGTTCTCAAGCATCCCAAATTAAGCTTTGCTCCACTCGGGATATAATCTTAACCTCCAACGCCTTCGAGGAAGGAAAGCTTAATCACTGCAATGGCGAGCTTGACATACGATCTATCGAAGTTTTAGTGAATAAAACATTAAACCCTTACGTCAAAAAGAATGTATAATGTTTGTCAGACGAAGATTGAAGATTAAACTCAAACAACGAGCATAGAATTCTTGCAGGCAACAGAGAGAAAAAAAGGGGGACAAAAGATGAAAAAGATGGCGTTTATCATTGTAGGTGTTGTTCTGTCACTGGTTCTCTATTTGAACCCTGCATCTGCCCAGCGTCACGGTGGGGGATACTCTGGTGGAGGACGATCAGGAGGATACTCTGGCGGTGGTGGCCACTCAGGCGGATACTATGGTCGTGGTGGGCACTCAGGGGGATATTATGGCGGTGGTGGGCGATCGGGGGGATACTATGGCCGTGGAGGGTACTCGGGCGGATATTATGGCCGTCGTGGACACTCAGGCGGTTATTACCACGGTTACCGTCCGCGGTATTATTCCGGTTGGTACGGCGGGTGGGGTCACGGGTATTATCCCCGTGGATATTGGTGGGGTCCTTGGGGCTATGCTTATCCAGGTTGGTGGTGGTCTTATCCGTCTGTCAATCTATATTCCTATTATTATCCTTATGCCTACCCGAATCCCTATCCCTATCCCAATTCCTATTCCTATTCTTATCCCGATGAGGGCACCATAGAACCTCCTGCATATAGCCAGCAGCAGGAACAACCTTACTACTGGTACTACTGCCAGGATCCGCAGGGCTACTACCCATATGTTAAAAGCTGTCCGGGAGGCTGGACACAGGTGGAACCAAAACCAACCCCGCCCAAACCGTAAAGGAGGACATAGCACATGTACCGGAGATGGAGTTTTCTACTAATTTTTGTTGTCGTAGGACTGAGCGCGTGCGCAACTATCCCGTCAGGTCCAAGCGTCAGGGTCATGCCGGGCCCATGGAAACCGTTTGAAGTATTCCAGTCTGACGACGTTGTCTGCAGACAATGGGCTGCCCAGCAGACTGGAACTTCCCCAAATGACGCCGTCAATCAGAACCTTGTCACAGGAGGGGTGCTTGGGACGTTGGCGGGGGCAGGATTAGGAGCGGCGATTGGTGCCGCTTATGGCAATCCGGGTGCTGGCGCGGCAATTGGTGCAGCCTCTGGTCTCATTGGCGGGACGGCTGCCGCATCTGGTCCGGCCTATGGGGCAGGATATGCAGCCCAGACACGATACGACAATGCCTATGTGCAGTGCATGTATGCTAAGGGAAACCAGATCCCGGGTGTTACGCCCCCAAGGCGAACCTATTCGCCGCCTCCTCCAACGCCGCCCCCTGGGCGATAGAGGGATTGCTGATTTCTTAGCCATCGGATGAGGCGGGGACATCTGATTATCCGGATCGGGAGAATGCTTTTGAACAACTGAACCCTATCTCGTCGGAGTTTGCTGGAGCGAGATTGTGAAGAAACTCAATTTGGCTCTTCGCATCCGGTTTGAGATCAATGATCGGTGTGCTGTCCAAGGGAGACAAAACCAACGTTCAGGAAGGCACACTACTGGCTATCTATTGATGGTTTCCAACAACTTTAAAGAGTTACGGGATGGTCTTCATCGATTCAATTGAACTGAGTGATTTCTAAGACCTGAAATGATGATTTTCAATTTCCATTTTGTAATACCCTTCTGCTCCTCTCTCCTGTCTATCCCCAAAAATTTCTTTACAAACTTTCCCAAAAAAGACACGATATAAACTCCGATAGGTTTGATAAGGTTGCAGAAAATGGTTATTTCGAAAATCATCACGCGGGATTTCGTCTATGCTTTCGTGGCTCAATTTGCCTTCTCGCTGAGTTTCTTCACCCTCATTCCAACCCTCCCCATCTATCTTTCGAGATTAAAGTCGACAGAGACAGAGATCGGGATTCTGATAGGGATCTTCAGTGTCGCCTCCCTCGTCTTCAGGCCCTTTGTGGGTAAGGCCCTCTTGAAGACCCCTGAAAGAACCTTCATGCTCGCTGGAACCATTCTCTTCACTTTCACCTCTCTTGCCTATCTCTTCGCTCACCCATTCTGGCCCTTCTTCCTGGTTCGGGTCTTTCAAGGGATTGGATTGGCCTTCTTTTTCACGGCTTCTACGACATTGATCGCAAACATCAGCCCTGAAGCCCACCGGGGACAGAGCATCAGTTACTTCTTCCTGGCCTTCAATTTCGCTTTTGCCCTTGCCCCTTCCTTGGGAATGCTGTTCATTAATCATTTCAACTTCGTTTTCCTCTTTCTGGTGTGCACCGGCCTCTCCCTCTGCTCTTTTTATTTTACCACTCGTCTGAATAAGAGAGAGGCCACGCCTCTGGGAGACCCCTCCCCTGAGGATCGTTCCTTTCTCAGCCGGAAAGCCCTCCCGCCCGCCATCATGGCCTTCTTCACTCATATCATCTGGGGAGCCCTGACCGCTTTTTTCCCTCTCTATGCGCTCGATCGTGGTGTCAGCAATCCTGGTCTCTTTTTTGCCGCTTTTGCTGTCATGCTTATTTTGGGCCGCTCCCTGGGTGGAAGGATATTGGACCTTTACAGCAGAGAGAAAGTCATTTTCCCCTGTCTGATAACGTATATTCTCTCGATGATCATCCTTGCTTTCTCAAAAACACTTCCAATGTTTATCCTCGTTGCGACCATCTGGGGCGCCGGAAATGCCTTTCTCTTTCCTGCCCTGGTTACCTTTGTCCTCGACCTTGCCGGGTCTTCCCGGGGACCGGCCCTGGGAACCTTCACAGCCATCTCTGACCTTGGAGTTGGGTTTGGAGCAGTGATCACGGGTATCATCCTGCGTTGGACCAACTATCAGGTGATGTTTCTCTGTCTGGCTTTCATTGGAACCCTCAACTTCCTTTATTTCATTTTTTTTGTAAAGAAAAGGAAGGGTTGATCCTGAAACCTCCTCGTTTGACAGGTCCCCATTCAAGGGTTTATATTTTCACTCGTAATCGGCAGGAAAGCATGTCCGAATGAATCACCCATGCCAGAGGGCACCCGCAAACCATGAAAGGCTACATTGCTTTGGCATTTTGGAAGCGG
>DATIGG010000265.1:0-2602 GCA_035454825.1 Thermodesulfobacteriota bacterium
CTAAAATAATCTTAGTAATCAGGTATGATCCGTAATTCTTACCGGAGGATTATACCAGGAGAAACATGGAGGATTCCGAAAGATCTCGTCTTGTAAAACTCATCCTGAGGGACCCTGAGCTTTCCTTCTCCCTTTTGGGATTGGTATTCTGGGCGGTTGTTATCGGATTTGTCCGGAACCCCTTCTACCTCGATATCCTGATCATGATCCTTCTGTGGGCCATGCTCGCTTCCTCTTGGAATATCGCCGGGGGGTATGCCGGTATGTTCTCTTTAGGCCACGGGGCCTTCATAGGAATCGGCGCCTATGCCTCCTCCATGCTGTTCATCCATTTCAAACTCTCTCCATGGATCGGAATGCTTATTGGAGCCACGGCTGCAGGGATTGTCGCATCTTTCCTTGGATACATCTGCGGGAGACTAAAAGGGCACTATTTTGCACTGGCCACCATCGCCTTCGTCGAACTGGCGAACATCACCGGCGTTCAGCTCAAAGAACTGACACGGGGATCCGAAGGACTTTCAATCCCCTTTAGCGCGGGCTGGGCAAACTTCATGTTTGAATCGAAGGTCACCTATGCCTATCTTGGACTGATATTCATGGTCACCTTCTATTTTCTCAGCCTGGCCCTTGAGCGCTCGAAGTTAGGGTACTATCTGGTGGCCATGAGGGAAGATGAAGATGCGGCAAAATCTCTTGCGATCAACACCCCCCTCATCAAAATGATGTCCATCGGGCTCAGTGGTTTCCTGGCTGCCATCGGCGGAACATTCTACGCTCAGTATATTCTTTTTATCGAACCGGATACCGTGCTCTCTTTTAACTTTTCGGTCCAGGTGGCCCTAGTTACCATTGTTGGAGGAATGGGAACTGCCCTGGGTCCCATCATCGGATCTTTTCTCCTGACGCCTCTGAGCATGTTGCTCCGGGCCTACTTGGGAGGGGGTCTTGTTGGACTCCATATCGTCATCTATGGTTTTCTTCTGATCATCGTGGTCTTCTTTATTCCCGACGGGATCGTGAATTCCGTCCGAGCCTCTCTAAAAAAATATCTGAAAGAGGAAGGTACCGACTAAGTGATTCTTAAGGCAAGAGAGATCACAAAAAGATTTGGAGGGCTTGTCGCCCTCGATCAAGTCTCTTTTGAAATAAAACACGGGGAGATCCTGGGTCTCATCGGTCCGAACGGCGCAGGAAAGACTACCCTGTTCCACACGATCACGGGTTTCTTGAGGCCGGAGGAAGGATCGATCCAGTTCGACGGGAAGGAGCTGGTGGGACTGAAGCCCTTCGATATCTGTCACCTCGGTATCGCCAGGACCTTCCAGCTTGTCAAGCCTTTTGGGAAGATGACGGTCCTCCAGAACGCTACCGTCGGGGCCCTCTGCAGAACACATCATACGCGCATTGCGAAGGAAGTCGCTTTTGAGAAGCTCCAGTTTGTAAGTCTCTTCGAAAAACGGCATGTCTTGGCGAGCGCACTGACCATTAGCCAGAGAAAACGTCTTGAGATTGCCAGAGCCCTATGTACCCATCCCCAGGTGATCCTCTTGGACGAGGTGATGGGAGGATTAAACCCCACCGAGGTCCGAGAAATACTCCAGCTCATTCAGAAGATAAGGGAAACTGGAAATACACTCTTTATTATCGAGCATATCATGGCGGCTATTATGACTATCTGCGATCGGATCATCGTGCTCCACCATGGGCAGAAGATTGCCGAGGGAGCGCCTCAGGAGGTGGGATCCAACCCACAAGTGATCAAGGCTTATCTGGGAAAAGAATATGTCCTTGCTCAAAACGCAAGATCTTAATGTCTATTATGGAGACCTCCAGGCGCTTACCCATATCCAGATTGACGTGGAGCCTGGAGAATTGACGACGATTGTGGGTGCGAACGCAGCAGGCAAATCGACGCTGATGAATACGATTTCCGGCATCCTGAGACAGAGGTCAGGAGCCATCTCCTTTGAGGATCAGAGAATCGAACAGCTTCATCCTCACCAAAGAGTGGCCATGGGGATCATTCAGATACCCGAAGGACGGCTTTTGTTTCCTGCTATGTCAGTCCAGGAGAACCTGGAACTCGGTGCCTACTCTCCGAAGGCCCGGACCCTGAGGAAGCAAAATCTCGAAAAGGTTTACTCCCTTCTGCCCTTGCTGAAGGAGAGGCGAGGTCAGAGAGCTGGTTCCTTAAGCGGAGGGGAGCAACAGATGTGTGCGATCGGACGAGGCCTGATGGCTCTCCCAAGACTCCTCATGCTCGATGAACCCTCATTAGGTCTTGCTCCCATCATCGTTCAGGAGATGTTCGATACCGTCCAAAACATCAATCGTGAAGGAACAACGGTCCTCCTCGTAGAGCAGAACGTCCAATTCGCATTGGAGATGGCTCACCGTGGTTTTGTTTTAGAGAACGGATATATTACCCTGGAAGGGAGGGGAACGGAACTCCTTCAAAACGAACATTTGAAGAAAGCCTATCTTGGGATATGATGGGGCCGACGATCCATCATGGTCCATAGCCCAAACACAATCCCGGTGAGGGTATCCGTGCCGGAGGAATGGCCCCACTTCAAGAAGCTTCTAATGTTTTTTCGAG
>DATIGG010000266.1:0-4573 GCA_035454825.1 Thermodesulfobacteriota bacterium
AAAAAATCTGATTTTCCGTATCGGCATCATTCCGGCCCAAGAGGATGGGCGGATTGGAGAACCATTAGGGCAGAACCTTCAGAAGTGAACTACGTAGTCTAAGCCTGTTTAATCACACTGATATATTGAAAGGGAAGGTTACTCAGAGGGGTTGATTCATAAGAAAGATTATGCTAATAGGCTTTAAAAAATAGGAGGCGAAAAGCCATGAAAGCGACTGTAGACGAAGAGACCTGTATTGGATGCGGCCTGTGTGCAGAGACCTGTCCGGAGGTATTTGAAATGGTTGATGAGAAGGCCCGGACAAAGATGGATGACGTTCCGGATGAGTTTGCTGAAACCTGTCGTGAGGCGGCTGAGGATTGTCCGGTGGAGGCCATCCTGATCGAGGATTGATCTTCTCCGGCATTCCTTTGTGGAAACCGACAAAAAAGGGGCATCCTCCTTCGAGAGATGCCCCTGCTTCGTTTTTAAATCAGGTTATTCAAAATATTCCCGAATCTCTTTGTGGCGGTTCGGATCTCGTAATCGCTCAAGGGCCTTGGCTTCGATCTGCCGGATCCTTTCCCGGCTTAACCCGAACTGCCTTCCAATCTCCTCTAAGGTGCATTCGCCGTCCTCCCCGATACCAAAACGGAGCTTTAAGATCTTTTCTTCTCTCGGAGAGAGACCTCCAAGTAACTTGCGAATGTGACGGGTCAGGTCCTTCTCAAGCAGGCAATCATTGGGAGAAAGGCTCTTTTCATCTGCAATAAGGTCTTTCAAAGTGCTATCCTCTTCCCCAATTGGCGTATCAAGAGAAATCGGCTCCTCTGTAAGGTTTAGAATCTTCTCCACATCATGGAGTGGAATTCCACTATCCTTTGACAATTCCAGAGAGGTGGGTTCACGGCCCAGTTTTTTCATCAAGGATTTAAAGGATTTCATTAATTTTCCTTTAATCTCAAAGAGATAATTAGGAATTCGAATAGTCCTTGACTTCTCGGCAAAGGCTCTCAAGATAGCAGCCCTGATCCACCAGGATGCATAGGTACTGAACTTATAGCCCTTTGTATAATCGAACTTAACCAGGGCTTGCATCAGTCCAAGGTTTCCCTCCTGAATGAGATCAAGGAAGGAAAGGCCGCGATTAGCATAACGTTTCGCAATACTGACCACCAGCCTCAAGTTCGCCTGGATCAATTCATTCTTGGCCCTTTGTGTTTCTTGGATCGCCTGGTGATATTGAATCACTGCCTTTCTGTAAAGCAATGTCTTTTCCTTCAACTCAGAAGAATTAGACTTCGATTTCTTACCATTTTTTCCGTTTTTGCCCTTCAGCTTTACACCCTGGTGCTGGCGAGTTCCATTCTGGGGTTTCTTCTTCCCGTTTTTTGGGCTGAAAGGAGGGTAGAGTTGAGTCTTAAGACGAGTGGTCTTAATCTCAAACAGCCTTACCTGGCGTTCCCCTTCCTTAATCCTTTTTGCCAGCTCCACTTCTTTTTCAGGTGTAAGAAGCGAAATCTTTTCAAGGCCTTTCAGGTATTCCCAGGTAATATCCTGAGGATGAAAAAGAGTTTCCTTTTCAAGCAATTTCTGTTCAACCTCAAGATCCTCTCTTTCTTCTGTTAAATTCTCTTCAGCAACCTCCAGTTCAAATTCTTCAAGAGGCTCCTCAATCTCTTCTTCTCCGAAAGGAGCAGGCTGAATGGGAGGTATTGGGCTCTGTATCTCCTCAAAAAATGAGGAGGTTGGCAATACCTCAATATTCAAATCCTCCATCTCTTTTTCCACAATTTTATTTCTTTTCACAGGGACCCTCCCTTTCTATCTAACAAAAAACCCCTTCCACATTTTGATGGAAAGGGCCAACTCTAAACCCTCTTGTCAAATCAACCCTATCCAGTTGAACGGGAGCTTATCATGACGCACCGATTTATCTTGTTACATCTTATTCCAAATATATTCCAATTGGACCTCTTTGTCAAGCATTATTTTATTAGAAATTTATAATGTAATATTATGTAGTTATATCTCATTGGAATAATTCACCCAAATTCATATAGGATTTGTTTTTATATTTCAGTACCCTACATTATAATGTATAATTGACATATATTTTGAAATTCCAAACAATATGTATTAGAATTTTTGACGGAAAACCAAGATTATTATTCAGGCGCTTTAAACCTTGGGTGGGTTTTTCTCCCCGATTGTCGATAAACAGCTAAAATGAGAGAATTAACATGGGATATGTAGATCTTCACCTCCATACCACTGCTTCTGACGGCATCATGACGCCATCCGAAATCGTGAGATATGCAAAGAATAAAGGCCTACAGGCCATTGCAATAACCGATCATGACACGATAGAGGGGCTGGAAGAGGGGTTGTTGGAGGGTGATAAAATTGGATTCGAAGTGATACCAGGGGTCGAAATCAGCGCGGAACATTCCCCAGGCTCTATGCATCTACTGGGGTATTTTCTCGACATTCGACACCCCCTTCTCAAAGCCAAGCTTGATTATCTTCAGAAGGCAAGGGCCGAACGGAATCCTAAGATCATTGAAAATTTGAACCGCCTTGGAGTCAGGATAAGTTACGAAGAGGTGGTGAAGGCCTCCGGAGGAGGACAGGTAGGCCGCCCTCATTTTGCCCAGGTTCTTTTAGAAAAAGGCTACGTGAGAAGCTTCCAAGAGGCTTTCGACCGGTTTTTGAAGAAAGGAGCACCTGCCTATGTGGATAAGGTGAGGTTTAAACCGGAACAGGCTCTTTCGTTCATCAGGGAATCAGGCGGGGTTGCAGTCCTTGCGCATCCGAAAACACTGGGCATGAATTCGACGCTTGAGCAGATTCTTCTTGAACTGATGGAAGAAGGCCTAAAGGGTATCGAAGTCTTTTATCCGGAGCACAGTTCCCTTGAGGTGGGTCAATTGAAGGCCCTGGCGAAGCGATATGGTCTTCTTATGACTGGTGGCACGGATTATCACGGAATCGATAAGGAAGAATTGGACATTGGTGTTGGAAGAGGAGAAATGAGGCTTCCTTATTCACTCGTGGAGGGATTGAAAGCGGTTCGAACCCGCACTTAGGTTTTGGGGAGGGGAACTTGGTCGTTCTTTTTTTAATCATTACCACTCTTTTATGGGGGGCGACCCCGATTATCGAAAAGATCGGTTTGGCAAAGGTCGATCCTCTCGTCGGCGTTACCGTTCGAAGTGCGATTGTCACGATCGGTCTCTTCATCATCCTCTTTTTGATGGGGAAAGGCAGAGAATTAATCGAAGTCAGTGGCAAGAATGTTCTCATCTTCGGTGCAAGTGGCGTGATGGCGGGGATACTGGGAATGTGGACTTATTACATGGCCCTAAAAATGGAAGCCACGTCAACGATCGTCCCCATCGCAGCGAGTTATCCCTTGGTAACAGCCCTGCTCGGCGCATTGGTCCTTAATGAGGGAGTGACGCTTCCACGGGTTATCGGGACTGCCTTGATTGTTTCAGGAATCTGGCTGGTTAAATGAACATCGTCTTGCGTCAGAGCGCCTTACGTGAAAGGATGCGGGTGCATTTCTCGAGCCTTTGACAGGCTCAGGATGATGATGGTGAGCCCGAGCCATCAGGTCTCTACCAGATTGCTTTACACAAGAAGGAGATAGCATGAAAAGAAGAAACAAAACCAATCGTTTGAAAGCGACCCTGAAGAGGAAAAATGTGAGAAGCTCCCTGAGAAAATCAAAAGGAGAAAGAAAATATCCCACCTAAGAAGTTTATGTCCTGTTTTGAATATCCCAGTCTCATCTTCTCCGATACTGAGGGCAACATCTTTGATCATCCTCATCTGAAGTTAGGAGGTCGCTCGGGTGACCGGATGGACTTGCCTCATCCCTCAGAGCTGGTTCCTCTTCCCCAAGGGAGTCAATTATTCACAATGCCTGGAAGGATTCCAATTGGATGGGACGAGGAAAAAGAGTCGTTCATACCCTCAGAGAAAGTCAGGGTCGGCGGGAAGGAGGTCGGTTGCTCTGCTGTTGCCGCTTTTCTTCCTCCGGGATATGTCCGTTGTCTGCTTCCGGCAGCCCGGTCAAAGCCGAAAGCACCTCATCTCCCGCTCTGGGCATACAGTTCGGTGGGATGGAAAGGAGGCCGCTTCTGGGCAACAGGATTGCTGATCGATCCTAACCCTCACTGGAATCCAAAATACTTTCAGAATGATCGTATATTGGCTAAGAAGGTCGGCGATTCTTTGGAGAAAGATCCCCCCAACCGGCTTCTCAAGCAGCTTTCGAGATGTGCCCTTGAATATCACTGTTTTGCAGCCAAGAACGTCTTCTTCAGAAGGTGGGAGTGTCCGTTGCCCACTTCTCCTACCTGCAATGCAGAGTGCATGGGCTGTATCTCGCTGCAGCCTTCTGAGTGTTGTCCAGCTTCTCAGGAACGGATTCGTTTTGTCCCCACGGTTGATGAAGTCTTAGGGGTTGCTTTGCCTCATCTGCAGGAGGCAGAGGATCCCATTGTCAGTTTTGGCCAGGGCTGTGAAGGGGAGCCCCTGATGCAATGGCGCCTCTTGGAAAAGTCGATACGGCAAATAAGGG
>DATIGG010000267.1:0-10759 GCA_035454825.1 Thermodesulfobacteriota bacterium
GAGGAATTTTCGCAACCTCTTGAAATTGGTCTGGTTTCCCGTAAGTTTCTGAAAACGTTAGGTCATTTACGCTTCCATTCATTCAAGGCTATTCTATCCGTTCTTGTTATTTCCATTCAGTTTTAGCACAAATTTAACACAATCACAAAAAAAAGAGGTTAACCAGAATGGCTAACCCCTTGATAAGTTTGGTGGAGCTGACCAGATTCGAACTGGCGACCTACGCGTTGCGAACGCGCCGCTCTCCCAGCTGAGCTACAGCCCCATTTTATAAAAACGTGTCCGGGTCAGTGGTGCGTGTCAGCCATTTCAGAAAATCCCTCCTTACCGGTAGGCAGGCTTTCCCAAATGGAGGAAAGGGGTTGGCCGCGTGTTCACCCACGAACCATGAAAATATGAATCTCCCTCTCCCGCTGGCGGGAGAGGGTGCGGGTGAGGGTGGGACATACTGGCTCTCCCCTCACCTCAATCGTTCGACTGAGCTCATGACGAAGTCCTCTCCCCCTGTCGGGGGCGAGGAGGTATCTTTGGGTTATTTTCTATCTAATCGCAGATCCTTCAGAAAACGTTTTAATTTGGGGCCAAGTTCTGAATGCTTCAGACCGAAAGAGATGTTGGCCTGAAGGTATCCCAGCTTATCGCCTGCATCGTACCGGTCACCGAAAAATTCATATCCAAAAATGGGGGTCCTTCGACTGAGCTCCCTCAGCCCATCGGTTAACTGAATCTCACCTCGCTTGTCCTTAGGAATTTTTTCGAGAATATCCAGAATCTCCGGAGGAAGAATATACCTCCCGATGATGGCCAGGTTGGAAGGTGCTGTTCCCTTTTCCGGTTTTTCAACCATCTCCTCGACCTGGTAAACCCGATCCCTCACCTTTTTCCCCTTAATGATACCATATAAGTGAGCCTCTGACTTAGGAACTTTTTGGATAGCGATCAGGGCGTGGCCTCCTGAGATATTCAGCTCCTTGCCCAACTTCTGATAAACATCGATCATCTGCTTGATGCAAGGCGTCTTGGCATCGATCAGATCATCGCCCAGGAGAACGGCAAAGGGTTCATTCCGAATGTCCCTCTTGGCACACAGGATCGCATGGCCCAGTCCTAAAGGTTCTTTCTGCCGGACAGACACCAATGTCACCATCTCAGCGATGTCCTGGATGATCTTAAGGAGGTCTTCCTTCCCTTTCTTCTTGAGATGGCTTTCGAGTTCGCCGGAAGTATCAAAATGGTCCTCTATGGACCCCTTCTCCCTTCCGGTAATCAGGATCACCTGATCGATTCCTGCAGTCACCGCCTCTTCCATGATATATTGGATGGTGGGTTTGTCCACAATGGGTAATAATTCTTTCGGAACCACCTTGGTCGCCGGAAGAAAACGGGTACCAAAGCCTGCGGCCGGGATCACTGCTTTCTTCACGTCCATCTTCACCCCAGGAATTTTCGTATCGTTGATTTCAATTCAGTTAAGTCAGCACTTTTCACCACGTAGCCGTCAGAAGCCCAGGTGGTGAAGTCCTGCTTATATTCTCCATAAGCGGAGCAGAGGATGATCGGGAGATCCCGATCGATCCCCCGGATTCGATTTAATGTCTCGAGCCCACCTATCCCGGGCATCTTGATGTCGAGGGTGATGAGATCCGGCCGGAAGAGCGGAAGCTTCTCAAGGGCCTCCTCTCCGCTCTTTGCCAATTCGACGATAAACCCTTCCTCCTCCAATTCCTCTTTATAGAGGAGCCGAATATTCTCCTCATCGTCAACGACCAAGATCTTTCTCATCGGTCTTCCTCCAAACCGAAAGTTGACCCCGAGCACGCCTTTGACCTGCTCTAAAGAGCAGGGCTTGGCTCAGTCGAAGGGCCTAAGCTCTCGGTCCGTCTCTCAAATCCCGTTTGGCCTTCTCTTCCTTCCCTCGAAGGCGGGAAAAGTGATGATAAACGTCACTCCCTCCCCAAGACGATTATCGACCTCAATCTGTCCCTGATGGGAAGTAACAATCTTATGGACAATGGGTAACCCCAAACCGAGGCTTGATTCTTTGGTACTGTAGAAGGGATTGAAGATATTGGTCAGGTTCTCAGGGGTGATGCCCTTACCCGTATCCTTTATCTCGACTCTCGCATAGGAAGCGCCGTTCTTCGAAAAAGGGTAGATCCGAATAAGGAGGGTTCCCTCTTGATCCATCGATTCACAGGCATTCTTGATCAGGTTATAAAAGGCCTGTTTTAACTGCTGAGGGTCTCCTGAGACCTTTGGAACTCCTTCTGAATATTCCTTAACCAACTGGATCTTTCCGGTACTGAGATCTGGGATCGAGGAAAGGCTTTCCTCCAAAACCTGGGGTAGATCCTGCGAATCAAAGGTCATGGAATCCTCGTGGGTGTAATGATTGAAATGATTCAGAACGTTTTCCACTCGGTCCACTTCCTGGATGATGGTCTGAGTATATCGCTTTTCGGGAGATTCAGCCGGAATCGTCCGATTGAGACGGCGGGCAAATCCTCCGATGGTGGTCAGGGGATTCTTGATCTCATGGGCAATGGTATTCGATAATTCACCCAGAGCAGCCATCTTTTCCTGATGAACAATCAGGGCCTGGGCTTTCTGAAGTTCCTGATGGACTTCTTCGAGATTCCGGTAGAGAAGGGCATTCTCAATCGCCAACCCTGCTTTATTGGCAAACATGCTTAAAAACTGAATATCCTCGTCCTCGATGGGATTCTGATTGAAAAGGTTATCTACCAGAATGACCCCAATCACCCTTCCCTTTCCCCAGAGAGGGACTGTGGCAAAGGCATAAGACATGGGATCGCGGCTAAGAAGTTGGCCTTCGTAGCAACCGATTTTCGGATGAAGGCTGCAACCGCCTTCGCATCTGTTCTGAAACCTTTCCTCTTTCGATTGAGAGACCCGGATATTAAAGGGTCTTTGCTCAAGAACAGTTCGTGCAAGAATGCACTGATTTTGTTCAAGAGGAATCTTGATGCTCTTGACGAGAATATTGAGTTGAGAGGTGTCTTCAGGAGGGGGTTCAAGGTGGGCGATGACCTCTGACGGAGCCCCCTTCTTCTGAGAGAGGGCCTCCCAAATCCGGCCAGCCTCCTCGACATCGTTTGGCCCTACTGCCATGGTTCCTTTGAGGGCCCGGGTTTCCTCATCGATGATGAAGAGCATCGCCCGGTTGAACCTCAGTCCCTCTCCGATGGTGATGGCGGTTAAGGTCATCTGGAGGATCCGTTCAAGACGGACCGTGGTCAGGAGTGTCTTATTCAGTTCATACAAAGTGGAAAGCTGGTTGTGGAGCGTAGACAGCTTCGAGATTGTCTGCTCTGCCTCTGAATGAAATGCAGCATTCCGAAGGATTTCCCCGATTCCTTTCGCCACGAGAAGGAGCAGATCGATCTCTTCGGAGGAGAAATTTCTGGGTTCCGAAAAACTGAGATAAAGGACCCCTTGGAAGGAATCCCCATCAGACAGGGGAAGGCAAGCAAAGGCGGGAAAGAGAAATCGCTCTTCATCCAGAAGGATTCTTTCCTTACCAAACGAGACCCCATCTTCAATCCACAGAGCTCTCTTCTCCAAAACCACCGGGGAGAATAATCCATTCCGATCGATCTGATCGGGTCTTAAAAGAAGACACTGGGCGGACTGAAAGGTTTCTGAAATCGCTTGAAGGGTCTGTTCCAGTCTTACGGCTGTCGGGAGGGATGCCGTTGAAATTCGGAGGAACCTCTTGAGGAGTTCGTAGGCATGGGATTGCCCGGGCATAAAGGACTACTTCGCCTCCCTCAGATAGGCCGCTGCCTCTTCAGGGGGGGTCGGATTAATATAAAACCCCGTGCCCCACTCGAACCCAGCGACTTTGGTCAATTTGGGCATGATCTCAATATGCCAATGGTAGTACTCCCGATCTTGTTCGGGAGAGGAAGACGTGTGGAGAATATAGTTGTAAGGCGGATCATGAAGGACCCGATACAGTTTACGAAGGGTATCAGAAAGAATCTCGGATGCCAGTCCGTAGTGAGAAGGATCCGTGTGCTCAAAGCTGGGGAAATGGGCCTTGGGGAGAATCCAGGTTTCAAAAGGGAATCGAGAGGCAAAGGGAGCAATGGAGAGAAAGGCCGGGTTCTCGCTGACGATACGAATTTTGCGATGAAGCTCCTGCCGGATAATATCACAATAAACGCACCGGTCCTTGTAATTGAAGTAGGACTTGGCTCCATCAATCTCCTCGGTCACCCTTCTCGGGATAATCGGGAGGGCAATGATCTGGGAGTGAGAATGTTCCAGAGAAGCGCCTGCAGAAACGCCATGGTTTTTAAAGACCATGACGTACCGAAGTCGAAAATCACGTTTCAGATCGATGATCCGGACCCGGTAGGCCAGAAGGACATTTTCGACAGCCTGAGGGGGCAAGGTGGCAAGGGTCTCTTGATGCAGCGGTGTCTCAACCACTACCTCGTGGGCGCCGATGCCATTCATCTTATCATAGATCCCGTCCCCTTCGCGGTTTAGATCCCCCTCGATTCGAAGGGCAGGAAACTTGTTGGAGACGACTCGAAGACTCCAGCCAGGGGTATTGGGAGGGGTTCCGTCATTTCGAAAGGCCACAATCTCAGGCGGAGTCTTATCCTCGTTTCCCTCACAGAGGGGACAGAAACCGCCGGCAGATCTTCGGTCCTCAGGTGCAAAGTCCGAGGGCCTTCTACCTCTTTCCGTTGAAATGATCACCCACCTTCCGTGGATCGGGTCTTTTCTTAGTTCGGGCACGATCTTCCCCCTATCTTTAGGAAATGAACTAAGAAGGGAAACTTTTCCCGAGCTTCGCCTTGCGTGGATGGGCTACCCGCTCTCGTTGCTCCTCTTCGGTCTTGCACTCGATGCATTGGGTGGTGACGGGTCTGACCATGAGCCTTTTTTCCGAAATGGGTCTCCCACAGGATTCACAGATGCCAAAGGTTCCTTCCTCGATCCGATCGAGAGCTTCCTTCACCTTCGTAACCAGCTTCCGCTCCCGATCCTTGATGCGAAGCAGGAAATTTCGGTCTGACTCCAAAGAAGCCCGGTCCGTCGGGTCGGGAAACGCACCTTTCTTGTCATCGACCATACCGGTCACTGTTTTATCCGCTTCTTCCAGCAGGGCATGAAGCCTGCTTTCGAGCAGTCCCTTGAAATAGAGAAGCTTTTCCTGATTCATTTAAACTCTCCTACCCATTGCCTTCACCCCCGCCGCCTTAAGCATTAACGTTAATATATTATTGAAAACAAAGTCAACCCTGCATAAATGCTGCCAGTGATTCAGACAGTAAGACCATAGACAGTGTCTGAATTGCAGAAATGCTGTGAAGAGGGCAGATTAAAGATCGGGATGGGATGGCTAATTTACTCCGGCTTCGCAGCGGTGAAATGGCAGGCAACAAAATGGTCTTTCCCGACATCTAATAGAAGCGGCTCTTCGACGGTGCACCTCTCTTTGGAATGGGGACACCTGGGTTGAAAAGAACAACCTTTCTCCAGGGGCATCAGGCGCTGGTCTTCCCTGGCAGGCCCTTCTCTCCTCTCCTTATAAGCATCCAATCTGGGGATAGAAGCAAGCAGCAACTTTGTATAAGGGTGCAAGGGCCTGCGAAAGAGCTCCTCGCCATTGGCCAATTCCACAATCTTCCCCAGATACATCACCGCTATCCGGTCGCTGATATGCTTGACGACCCGAAGGTCATGGGAGATGAAGAGATAGGTGAGTTCCAGCTGATCACGCAGGTCCTTCAAGAGGTTGAGGATCTGGGACTGGATCGAGACATCCAATGCAGAGACAGGCTCATCCGCGACGACCAGTTCCGGATTGAGGGAGATGGCCCTTGCAATACCAATCCGCTGGCGCTGTCCGCCGCTGAACTCATGAGGATAACGGGAGGCATCCTGAGGATGAAGACCTACCTTTTCAAGAATCTCGAAGACCCTCCTCTCCTTCTCCTTTCCCAGGGCAATCCTGTGAACCTCAAGCCCCTCGCCCACGATCTCGTCCACCTTCAGTCTTGGATTCAGCGATTCGTAGGGATCCTGGAAAATAAACTGCATATGAGGCCGCTGTTTCCTCATCTCCTCCCGGTCAAGGCGAAGAATATCCTGACCCTTAAAGAAAACTTGACCGGAGGTCGGTTCCACCAGTCTCAGGACCGATTTGCCAACCGTCGTCTTTCCGCAACCGCTCTCCCCAACCAAGCCGAGGGTTTCTCCCTTACGAATAGAGAAGGAGACACCATCCACCGCACGGATGGGTTTCTTATCCGAAGAGAAGAGTTGCTCTTTAAAGTAGTACTTCTTTAAATCCTGAACCTGAAGTAGAAACTGGTTATCGGTTTTATCCATTCCTGATCATGGTCACAAAGTTTGGACCTTGGGATTCAAAAGTTCGGGGTTCAAGTTCTTTGAGACCCTCACTGGAACCCTCGACCCCTTGACTCCTTGAACCCTTTCTTAGCAGCATTCCTTCCATCGGATGCAGCGGCTGTAGTGATTTTCGTTCACCTGAAAAAGGGGAGGTTCTTCCTTTTTGCAGTCTTCGATCATCAAATAACATCTGGGATGAAATTTACATCCACCAGGCAGGGCCATGGCATCCGGGACCTGGCCTGGAATCGTAAAAAGTCTCTCCTTTTTCTCCTCCAACTGGGGAATCGATCTGAGGAGTCCCTTGGTATAGGGATTTCGCACCTGCTGAAAGATCGCCTCGATGGGGCCGTACTCCATGATCCTTCCCGCGTACATCACGGCCAGGCGGTCTGCGATCTCTGCGACAACTCCTAAATCATGCGTGATCAGAACAACGGCCATCCCCATCTCCTTTTGAATTTCTTTTAGAAGACGCAGGACCTCTGCCTGGATCGTCACGTCCAAAGCGGTGGTAGGTTCATCGGCGATGAGAAGCTCGGGCTGGCAGGAAAGGGCCATCGCAATCATCGCCCTCTGCCTCATTCCTCCGCTCAACTGGTGTGGATAAGCGTCGACCCTTGCCCCGGGAGAAGAAATTTTCACTCGGTCCAGCATCTCAATCGCCCTTCCTCTGGCCCCCTTTTTGTCCATTCGTTGATGCAGGATGAGCGCCTCGATGATCTGGTCTCCAATGGTAAAGACCGGATTGAGAGAGGTCATCGGTTCCTGAAAGATCATCGAGATCTCATTACCCCTCACCTTCTCCATCTCCTCTTCTTCCAAGGTGAGCAGATCCTTCCTCTTGAAGAGGATCTCGCCACTGGCAATCTTTCCAGGGGGAGTCGGAATGAGCCTTAGAATGGTGAGGGCTGTCACGCTCTTTCCACATCCGGACTCTCCTACCAGACCGAGGATCTCTCCTGGATAGATCTCGAAGCTCACGTTTTCAACGGCCCGGACGACCCCTTCGTCCGTGATGAACTGGACGGATAGATCGCGAACCTCCAAAAGCGGACGATTCATATTGAACCCTTCAATTGGCAATTCTCAATCGGCCATTGACCATTGATCCTTGGCCATTGGCCGTTGATCTTTTTTATCGTCTTCCCCGAAGCCTCGGATCAAGGGCATCCCGAAGCCCTTCTCCCACAAGGTTGAATGAGAGAACTGCAATGAGAATGGCCAATCCCGGAAAGACCGTAAGCCACCATGAATCAAAAACATATGTCCTCCCCTCCGTGAGGATGTTTCCCCAACTCGGGGCAGGCGGCTGGACACCAAACCCAAGGAAACTGAGGCCGGCCTCTATTAAGATTGCGGAGGCCACGCCGAGGGTTGCGGTGACAAAGACTGGAGCCAGCGCATTGGGGAGGATATGTCGAAAGATGATTCTGCCATCTTTTACCCCCAGTGCTTTGGCGGCCTGGACATAATCCCTTTCTCTCAAGGTCAGAAATTCTGCTCGCACAAACCGGGCGGTTCCCTCCCACGATGTAATACCAATGACAATCATGATATTAAAGATACTGGGGCCCAATAAGGCAACGATCGTCAGGATGAGAAAGAAGGAAGGAAAACAGAGCATGGTGTCGACAAAACGCATGAGCAGAGAATCAATCCATCCTCCATAATACCCCGCCACCGTTCCTATCAAGATCCCGATAAAGATCGAGATCCCAACCGCGATAAATCCTACGGTTAGCGAGATCTTGGACCCGTAGAGCATCCGGCTGAAAACGTCCCTGCCCAGGTGGTCCGTTCCAAGATAGTTCTGAGAAGAGGGAGGTTTCAGCTTCAGAGAGACATCGGTCTTGTCCGGATCGTATGGGGAAAGAAAGGCGGCGAAGATTGCGATCAGGAAGATAATGATCACTATGACCAACCCGCCAACCGCCAGCCGGTTCTTCCTGAAGTACCGCCAGAAGACTCTAATTTGAGACTTCATCTCTCAATCTCTCATCTCCCTCCTCCCTCTCGAGACTGTGCCGTGATTCGCCGTCCGCCCTTCGACACGCTCAGGACGAACGGCTAAGTAACTGAAATTTAAAGCTCCCATGTCCGTTCGTGGTGAGCTTGTCGAACCATGAATGGACTTGCGACACAGCCTCCTCCGGGGAGAGGGGAAGGGTTGGGATTTTCATTCTCTTTATCCATATCGGATTCGCGGATCGGCAATTCCGTAAAGAATATCCGCAACAAAATTTCCAAGGAGCGTGAGGACTGCTGAAATTGTTAAGACGGTCATCACCACAGGGTAATCTCTTGCGAGAACAGCTTGAAAAGAAAGCCGTCCTATCCCGGGCCATGCGAAGACTGTTTCAATGATGATGGATCCGCCAATCAGACTTGGAATCAAAAATCCAAATATGGTGATAATTGGAAGCAGGGCATTCCTCAGGGCATGTTTGTAGTAAACCGTTTCCTGGGGGACTCCCTTGGCTTTCGCCGTTCGAATATAGTCCTGGCGGATCACCTCAAGCATGCTTGATCGCGTATACCTTGAGATCCCTGCGATCCCATGAATGGCCATGATGATTGAAGGGAGCATCAGGTGCCAGGTGCGGTCCAGGACCAGTTCCGCTGTTGTGAAATTCTCCGTCACAAAGGACCGCATTCCAAGAACGGGATAACCAAATAACGTCACCGTTCCGAGGATTAAAAGATAAGCGATCCAGAAACTCGGGGTAGAAATTCCGAGATAGGCTCCAAATGTTCCGAGATGGTCCAGGAAGCTGTATTGTCGCCTTGCCGAAAAAACCCCGAGAGGAATCGCCAACGAGAAGATGATGAGAGTGGCAACCAGGTTGAGGAGAAGGGTATTCCCGATCCTTTCCCTGATCTTTTCCATGACCGGTCTTCCATCTTTGAATGAGTAAAGTTTCCCGGTAAAGAGCTTTTTAAGCCACAGGTAATACTGTTGATATACGGGTTTATCCAGATCGTAATTTTTCATCATTTGCTCGATGACCTTGGGAGAGACCTTAGGGTCCATGGTCAGAGCGATCGGGCTTCCGGGTGCCTGGGTAATGACCACCCAGGAAATGATACTGATGCCCACCAGGGTGATCAGCATTTGCCCAAAACGTCGAAGGATGAAAGAAGTCATACGCTATTTCTCCAGGACAGGTGCCCCCGGGACAAACCACTTGATAAGATCGTACGTTAATCCGGCCTTTTCCATCTTAATCGGGTGAAATATTTCTTTCCCGGCCGAATCCTTATCCACGAGCACAAATTTTTTCTGAAGGGCACCAATGGAAAGAGGAACAAAGAGAAAGGTATAGGGCTGATCTTCTGCCATCAATTCGTTGATCCGCCAGTAAATGGCCTTCCTCTTGTCGATATCGTACTCGCGCCGCCCTTCTTCCCACAGCCGATCGACTTCCGGGTTCCGGTAGGAGACAAAGTTGAATCCTTTTTCAATCTGACTCGAGTGCCAGATCTGGTAGTCATCCGGATCAGGAGAAAGACCCCACCCCAGGATACAGGCATCAAATGCTTTTGGATTGATGAAGTTCTTGAGAAAAACACTCCATTCGTACAGCTCAAGTTTGACGTCGATTCCCAGTTCCCTGAAGGCCCTCTGGGCAAGGACGCCGACGTCCCTCCGGGTATCGTTTCCACTATTTGTAATCAGTTTAAAGCGAAAGGGTTTCCCTGCTCTGTCTAGAATACCGTCACCGTCGGTATCTTTCCATCCTGCTTCTGCCAGCAACTCGCGTGCCTTGACAGGGTCATAAGGCAGAGGCTTCACATGAGGGTTGGAGTACCAGAGGTGCGCTGGGAATGGGCCGTTCGCCACAGTCCCCAATCCGTAGAGTACGTACTGGACAATCTCCTCCCGGTTGATCGCATAGGTCATTGCTTGACGAACCCTCTTATCCTGAAAGAGAGGGTTCTGAAGGTTATACCCGATGTAGGTATAGCCAAGGGAAGGTTGGGAATAAACGTTCAAAAATGAAGTCTCTTTCATCCTCTGATACTGGAACGGACTGACCCCATAATAGTCAATTCCCCGGGTAAGAAGTTCCATTTCACTGAGGGAGGAGTCCGGGATGATCCGGTAGATAATCCGATCCAGGTAGGGCTTTCCCTGGAAGTAATTGGGATTGGCCTCAACCACAATCTTCTCGTCCGACTCCCACTCCACAAACCGAAAAGGACCTGTTCCCACGGGCTTCCGGTTGAATCTGGCTGTGTTGATGTCTTCCCTTTCCAACAGATGCTTGGGGATAATTCCCATACCCCAGGTTCCAAGACCTGGAGAAAAGGGTTGGCTATAGGTGACCTGGAACGTATAGCGGTCTAAGACCTCCGCCTTTTT
>DATIGG010000268.1:0-2135 GCA_035454825.1 Thermodesulfobacteriota bacterium
AGGCTTTCGAGCAGTTCCCTGATTTTCGCTCTTGTTTTCGGGTCTGTCACCTTGCCCTCTTTGTCAATCTTTTCATGTGCGGAGGGCACCATGACCTCGGGTCTGTTCAGGGGATGCATGTCAAGAAAGACAAAGGTCTGCCGGAGATGGTATTGCGATCTTGCCGTTCCTGTCATTCCAGGAGATGCTCCCATCACCGCAACGGGTTTCCCTTCAAAAGCATTATCTCCAAAGGGCCTTGAGGCCCAGTCAATTGCGTTCTTAAGAACACCCGGTATCGAGTAGTTATATTCCGGCGTCGCAATCAAGATCGCATCGGCAGCCTTGATTTTGGCTTTGAATTCCTTAACCTTTTCCGGAGGCTGACTCTCCAGGTCCTGGTTAAAGGGCGGGATTCCTTCAAGATCAAAGATTTCAAGTTCGGTGTCATCCGGTACCATTTCCAGCGCTGCCCGCAAGATCGATCTATTGAAAGAATTCTTCCTCAAGCTCCCTGCAAACCCCAGAATGTGAACTTTCTTCTCCATAGGGTGACTCCTTATTCAATCCTCTATTTTAGAGCCGGATTCCTCTGGGACAATCTCAAGAGCCATTTTCTCAGTCCGGCGAATGAGGGTCAGCTCTGTTTTCACTCCGACCTTTTCTTCCGTCAACCATTTATGCAGGTCATCAATTCCAGAGATGGGATGGTCATCGAAAGCAATGATGATATCTCCCTCAACCAAACCTGCTTTCTGCGCAGGACTGTTCTCTTCGACGGATACCACCAAGACGCCGCTCTCAAGGGGCAAATGGAAGAATCGTACGAGACGGCGATGAAGGGTAACGTTCTGACCTCCCAACCCGATATAGCTCCTTCTAATTCTTCCCTCTTTGATCAGTGCTCCGGCTATAAATTTGGCTGTGTTGATAGCGATGGCAAAGCAGATTCCTTGGGCTGCAAGGATCATCGCCGTGTTTACCCCAATCACTTCCCCCCGTGAGTTCACCAGAGGGCCACCCGAGTTTCCGGGATTCAGGGCAGCGTCCGTCTGGATGATGTTATCGATCAAACGACCGGACATAGACCTGAGAGATCGGCCGAGAGCACTGACTACCCCTGAGGTCACCGTGTACTGAAAACCGTAAGGATTTCCAATGGCTACGACCAATTGACCCACCCGGATCTTTTGAGAATCACCAAAGGGAGCAGGAATGAAACTGGGCCCATTAATTCGGACGACGGCCAGGTCCGTATCCGGATCATCCCCTACCAGGTCTGCCTGAAACCGGCGACCATCGGAAAGGGTGATCTCGATCTGGCTGGCATGATGGACAACATGACTATTGGTCAGGATAAAACCATCAGGGGTGAAGATAAAGCCAGATCCATTCCCCTTTAACTCCTCCTGGGAATGAAAACGGGTATTCGGTTTTCCTTTCAATCTCCTATGGACGTCAAGATTCACAACCGATGGGCTCACCTTTTCTGCTGCCGTAATGACCGCCTGTGAATAGGCATCCAGAAGCTCCTCATCGGAAAGAGAATTCTTGTCCGCGTGGATTATCTTATTGGCCATTAAAGCCTCATTTGAAGTTAGCTGAAATAATCTTTTCATATCTTTCCCGTCTCTCTTATGTTTCATGCAGGTCCACAAAACAAAATTTAATCACGAGGAGAGACTTTTTCAAACTATGCTTTCGAACTGGGATGGGTGAAAAGATCCGGGGGATACAATCTTTATTATTGATTAATGAATCTTTTTGACTTATGATGCTCCTAAAAAAGGACATTGATATGGCTAACTATACGGAAGAACATGCACTCTCCGGGCTTAAAGATCCGCTTCCAAAAATCGAATGCTTCCCAAATCAATTCAGAAACTATGAGATCACGATCTCCATCCCGGAGTATACGTCTGTTTGTCCAAAATCCGGTTTGCCCGATTTCGGTACCCTTACCATTCATTATGTTCCTGACCGCTGGTGCGTGGAGTTGAAATCCCTGAAGACGTACCTCCTTGCCTATCGGAATTTGGGTATCTTCTATGAAAATGCAGTCAACCGGATCCTCAATGATTTTGTGAAAGCCTCCAAACCTGTTCGTGCAGTGGTGACAGGAGAATTCAACACACGCGGAGGGATGAAAAGCACAG
>DATIGG010000269.1:0-5135 GCA_035454825.1 Thermodesulfobacteriota bacterium
AACGGTGACGATTGTGGATAACATGATGCCCCGCCTGGGAGGGAATCTCTTTAATGTGAAAGGGATCGAGGACCAGATCCATATCAATTTCAGTGACGTGAGGGATGCCCATTCGATGGACTATCTGGTCAAAGGGCAAGAGATCATCTTCCACCTTGCAGGCCAGGTGAATCATGTCGATAGCATTCGGAACCCGATCCAGGATCTCGACATCAATTGCCGTGGGACACTGGTACTACTCGAATCGTGCCGGAAATATAATCGGGAGGCAATGATCATCTTTGCCGGGACACGGGGAGAATACGGCTCAAGCGTCAAATTGCCTGTGGCTGAGGACCATCCAACAAATCCTAAAGGAATCTACGCGGTCACGAACTTGACTGCAGAGAAGATGGTCCTGGTCTATCACGATGTCCACAACATTCAAGGGGCCTGTCTTCGCATTACCAATACCTATGGCCCCCGGCATCAAATGGCCCATGATGAATATGGTGTCGTCAATTGGTTTATTCGAAAGGCGATCGACGCAGAGAGGATCCCTGTTTTCGGAGATGGAAATATATTGAGGGACTTCCTCTTTGTCGATGACACGGTCGAATGCTTTATCGAGGTAGCCAACTGCCCTCAGGCCTATGGGGAGGTCTTCAATGTTGGGACAGGCAATCCCTTCAGCTTCATCGACCTGGCGAATAGGATTGTGAGGGTGGCCGGGACAGGGGAAGTGGCCTTTACGGAGTTCACGAAGGAACGGAAAGAGGTGGAGCCGGGAGATTATTATACCGATATCTCCAAAATCAGACGGGTGGTCGGCTGGGAACCCAGGACCGGTCTTGAAGAGGGCCTCCGAAAAACGATCGAATTCTACAGGGCTTACAAGAATCAGTACTGGTGATAATAGTTCGGAGTAATGAGTTCGGAGTTCGGAACAAGAACTCTAAACTGTACATGACGACATAAATCTTGTGGAGTTTGTCATTCCGGGCTTGACCCGGAATCCAGTATTTTCCTAAATTTCCGCTTTCGCGGGAATGACGTTGTCTGCCGTGACTAATGACGCTGTGTATAATATAGCTGCATTAGCAATCTAACTCCGAACTCAATTACTATTTGTTTCACTTAGGGGTCAAGATGGTTCCTTTTAACGATTTAAAGAGACAGTACCAGGGGATTGAAGAGGAGATTCTCGCTGCGACGAAGGGCGTTTTTGAAAAAGGGAGATACATCTTAGGTGAAGAAGTTTCTGCCTTTGAGGAGGAATTTGCCCGATACTGCGGGGTCCGCCATGGAGTGGGCGTGGGGTCCGGCACCGAGGCCCTCTATCTGTCCCTGAAGGCTGCTGGCATTGGAGAAGGGGATGAGGTCATTACCCCGGCCAATTCATTTATCTCCACTGCCCTGGCCATCTCTTTCACAGGGGCAAAACCCCTCTTTGTAGATATCGACTATCAAACCTATACCATGGATCCGAATGCGCTGGAACTTCTGCTCGAGCGTCGTGTAGTTAAAGAGGGAGGACAGAGAGTGAAGGCCATCCTTCCCGTGCACCTTTACGGGCATCCTGCAGAGATGAGCTCGATTCTGGAGATTGCGAATCGTTACGATCTCCTTGTCATTGAAGATGCCTGCCAAGCCCATGGAGCAAAATATGGCGGGAAGAAAGCAGGTTCCTTTGGCGCCCTCGGTTGTTTCAGTTTCTATCCCACCAAGAATCTGGGCGGATATGGAGATGGCGGGATCGTTGTGACAAACCATAAGAAGTATTATGAGAAACTCCGGCTTCTTCGGTGTTACGGGGAAAAGAGAAAGTATGAACATCATCTCAAGGGTGGAAACAGCCGGCTGGACGAGCTTCAGGCGGCGATCCTTCGCGTGAAACTGAAGTATCTCGATCAATGGAATGAGGAGAGGAGGAAGAAGGCGGCCCTCTATTCAGAAAAACTTACTTCCGCAGGAGTCGTTTGTCCGGTAGAGAGAAAGGCTGCCCGTCATGTCTATCACCTCTATGTGATCCGGACAAGAAAGCGGGATTCTATTCGCGATTTTTTAAAGAAGAGAGGGATTGATACTCTGGTTCACTACCCGATTCCCCTTCATCGGCAGAAAGTTTATAAAGAATTGGGATACCGAAAAGGGGACCTCCCACTGACGGAACAGTATTCCCGAAAAATTCTGTCCCTTCCTTTCTTCCCCGGGATCAAGGAATCAGAGATGGACGAGGTGGTCCATGGGGTTCAAAGTTTTATGGACGGCCTCACCTCACCTGCCCGCCTGCCTGCCGGCCCTGGTCCCGACCGAGGACGGGGAAGGCTGAGCAGATCTTCAAAGAGAAGAGGAAAATCCCATTGAAGATCCTCCATCTCTTCAGCGATTGGAAGTGGACCGGACCGGCCGAACCTGTATGGAGTCTTTGCAAAGAACTGGGAAAACGAGGCCACTCGATCACTTTTGCCTATCGAAAACCTCCTTTTCCCGTAGAGGATAGCATTGAGAAGAGGATTCTTCGGTCCGATGTAAGAGTGACCGATCAATTCCATCTCAATCATGTTTTGAAGCCCTCCCGTCCCTCTGCTCTGATCGATAATCTCCAGGATTTATTCCGTCTCACTCATTACCTCCGTCAGGAAAAATTCGATCTCTTGAATGTTCACCAGTCCCATGACCATGCCTTGGGAGGAATAGCGGCCCGTTGGTTGAAGGAACCCGTCACCGTCATTCGAACAGACCATAAACGGGATTTCATAAAACCCAGTTTCGGGAATCGCCTTCTCATTTCTCAGTTGACCGATGGGATCATTACCTTTTCGGAGAGGGGGAGAAGAGAAGATGCTGAAAATTTCAATCTTCCTCTGGAGAGGGTAGGTCGGGTGAGAGCGGCCCTGGATCTCTCCAGGTTTGATTCTAACAGAGGATACAAGAACATGAGGACTGTCTTTGGAGTCGGGTCGGACGAGACCGTGATTGGCATGGTTGCCCGATTCCAAAAGTACCGGAGGACCGAAGTCTTCTTAGAGGCCATCAAACTCATTGTCAAGGAGTTTCCGAAGATAAAAGTTCTTCTCGTCGGTCGATCGAGCCAGATGGAAGAAAGCGTGGTCCAGCCCATGAAGAGGCTGGGCGTGGAACCCTGGGTGATTCTGGGTGGATATCAAAGCGAACACTACATCGATACCCTGGCTTGCATGGATATCTTTGTTTTTTTGATGTCAGGCTCTGACGGAACCGCCCGGGCCTTAAGAGAGGCCATGGCCATGGGAAAGCCGGTGATTGTAGCTGACCGGGGGATGCTTCCGGAGCTGGTGGAGGACGGTATCTCTGGATGGGTGGTTAAAGATACTCCGGAGGAGTTAGCTCGGGCGGCCCTCCGACTCCTCAAGGATCCAAAGAAGAGGGAAGAGATGGGGAAGGCTGCCCATAAGAAGGCCCACGGGGATTTTCGATTGGATCGCCAGGCAGAGGAGGTTGAAAGCTTTTATCAGGGGGTGATATCATTGGGAAAGTGGAAAAGAAGATAAAGTTTGCCATCGGCCTTTTAGACTACTCCAAAATAAGGGGGGGGGCGGAGAGGTATCTCATCGACCTCTGTTATCGGATGGCTGATGAAGGCTATGAAGTCCATGTCTATGCGGAGCAGTGGCAGGAAGAGGATCCGAGAATTCATCTTCACCGAGTTAAGACCATTTCCTTTCCTAAGAGCCTTCGCCTGCTTTCTTTTGCGATCAGGGCTACAAGAGCGATCAGGGAAGGGGACTACGATATTACCTTCGGAGTAGGGAACACGCTGGAAGCGGATGTCCTGCAGCCTCATGGAGGAGTTCACTGGGCATGGTTTTGGAGAAGCCTGAGGGTCTATGATCATCCACTGATCTGGTTTGTCAAGTTTTTAGGCCGGGTGTTTAACCTCAAACAATGGGTAAACGGATGGATCGAAGATTCGCCCTATCGAAACGAGAGGCCTTTAAAGATCATCGCCATCTCGGATATGGTGAAGAGAGACATGATTCATTGGTACCGGATGCCTGAAGATCGAGTGACGGTGGTTTATAACGGTGTCGATGTCGACCGTTTTCATCCTAAAAACCGTCGATACCGGGAGGAGATCAGAAAAAGACACGGGATCGGGGAGGAGTTCGTGATTCTCTTCGTCTCCAATAACTTCAGGATGAAGGGGTTAAGTTTCCTGATAAAGGCGCTATCAAGCCTCAAAGGAAAGACGCCTCATCCCTTTCGGCTTCTTATTTTGGGAAGAGATCAGCAGGAGCTCTACCGGCGTCTCGCGAATCGGTTCGCATTGTCCGAAGAGATCCTTTTTGCCGGGACCACGGATGAACCTGAAAAATACTATGGGGCGGCCGATCTCCATGTTCATCCTTCTTTTTATGACGCCTGCTCGCTTACAGTAATTGAGGCCTTGGCCAGCGGTTTACCCGTGATTACGACCTCATCAAACGGTGCAGGCGGAATCATTCATCAGGGACAGGAAGGGTATGTCATCTCTGACCCGAGGAATGCTCAGGACCTTGAAGAAAAGATCTCTCTCTTTTTAGATCCGGATCGAAGGGCTCAGGCCTCCCTGGCGGCGCGAACCTTGGCCGAAAATTACTCGACCGATAAAAACTGGAAGGAGATGAGGGCAGTCTTTGAAAAGATAAGAACAAATCCCCCCAACCCCCCTTTGCTAAAGGGGGGCGAGGGGGGATTAACTGTTTTGATAGTTCGTGGGCGACAAACCCGTAACGTCAGACTTATTTTATTTGGACTTTGGACTTTGACATTTGACATTGCCTTATCATTTCTCCTCCAACTCTATCCCAAAATGTTCAAGTGTCCTTTGAACCAGCAATTTCCAGAGGCGGTAGTTCTCTTCGGCTGGGAAAAACTCAAGAAAACCTTTTGAGAATCGAGTAGTTACATCCTTCGTGATTTCTTCAATTGACCAGCCCCCATTGATTTTTTCCAGCACGAAGCCCTTAAAATCCTCAATCGATTGACGGTTCATCTGAAGATGTTTCCTTGCAAGGTCCTTTCCTACCATGGTTCCATAGTGGCCCTTGCAAAGAATCTCCGGATCGATGGCTCTCATCTTATCCAGTGATTTCTCTGCCTCTTCCAGCCGATACCAATAATTGGGCCTGAAG
>DATIGG010000270.1:0-3659 GCA_035454825.1 Thermodesulfobacteriota bacterium
CCGTGAACCGAAACCCCTTCTTCTTTGGCGGCTTTTCGGAGAGCCTCATCCCCAGTGATGAGCGCACAGGAATTGATTTCAGCCAGAATGAGGGCAAACAAGTCATTGGTTGAAGGCCTCGGGAATCGTTCTCGAAGCACAATAAACTGCCTGATGGCATTTTCGTCGAGCTGCAATCTTGAGAACCCAGCTTGAATAAACAGTTCCCCGGGTGGATCAATCAATTCTGCAACAATGACGTCTGGTAACGCCAGCTCATACGGCAATCTGGCGGCCCTTTCCAGAAGGCGCCCGTTGAAAAGATCGATACAGACGGTTGTATCGAAGACGAGCTTATTCTTAGGCAAGTTCTACCTGCAAGGATTTTCGAAATTCATTGAAAGGCTTGCCAAGAAATTCGGCTGCCCGAACAGGAGAAATCAATCCTTCTGTCACAGCTTGCAGGATGAGTCTTTTGAAACGCCCGGGTTCTTCAGGGGGTACTGGTTCTCCAGGTTCATTACGATGCCAACCTTTCAAACGGAAAAGGCGGAATAATTCGATTGCCCGGCTTTCCGAAATGACGGAGAGATCCCTTGTCCGATAAATCCATTGCTGCATGCTCATGCCGTATTTCTTCTTAAGCATGACCAATTCGCCCAGATCAATCGTATTCCTTTGTCTTCCAAGTTCCTGATATACGACCTCTTCCGGGACAAGAAAGGCGCCCGAGAACCGAAAGGCCGCTTTTTCTTCGTCAACATTGGAAGACACATCCATGATCAAATGGCCAAGTTCGTGAGCCAGGCTTGATCGCTGCCGGTCACCGGATAGCCCCTTTTTTAGCAAGATGACGGGTATTTTATCATTAGCCCAACAGGAGAGCCCATCGAATTCTTCCTCCCCTTCGAGCATGACCACCTTCACTCCATGATCTTCGAGCACCTCGGTCAAGTTTTCGATAGGGTCGGTTCCAAGGACCCAAAGCTTTCGAAGTATGACAGCCAAGTTTTCCACATCATTAATTTTTTTAATTATGCGTTGAACAGGAGCGGGAATTTTACCCCCCATAAACCTGTTATCCGGAAAAAGGGACTCCACTTCGAGATACCTTTCCACCCATTCCTTTGCCATCGCCCGCATGGATTGGAGGTGCTTCAAAGAGACGGCCCGCCGTTTTCTGTAGGCGGGCGGGCTGAGCGTCACTTGAACGGATTCCGGCCGGAAGAAATATTCAACTTTGATATCCAAGGCTTTTGCCAGATGAATCAATACATCCGAGCCAGGCATTGCTTTGCCAAGTTCGTACTTGTGAATGACCTGGGCGCTGATGTAATTACCCGTTTTCTCTGCAAGGCCCCTCAAGGAAAGACCCTTCCCAATCCTAGCCTGCTTAATCCGGTCCCCCAGCATAGATCATTCCTCCTAGATCATTTCTGACCAGTTTACAGAATACATAAAATATGTTATTTTGTCAACTGAAAAACATTGACGAAGTGAGAAAGATGGCAACCAATCCACCAAAAGGAGACGGGCATTGCCAGGGGGCAGTCCGGGAACGATCCCAGGCCTATATCTAAAAAGCAAGCGTTGGCTTAAGCGAGATTCCGAAATCGGTAAGTTTATAGCCGACGAGAATTCAGCCAAGTCCCTCCTGCTCAGCCAAATTCAAAAAATAAGGGCCCTATACCTCCTAAAGCTCGCCTTTGCTGAAACTGCAAAAGTAAAGGGCGTCCCCTAAACTCCATCTTACTTCTTTATGTTAGCAGAGCATGGCATTACTGGCGCGTGTCGGTCACCTTACATTACCACTCACTACTGGACTATCCGCATCATAAAAGCGTAACAGCGTATCTTTCCATTCTTTTGCGTACTCAATGCCGATACGTTTACTTCTTTTTATCCTCAGTTGTATTCGGGAACCAGAGAGAAGATACAGCCTGTCGCCGCATAGATCCATGCTATTGTAAGATCGGGTGATTTTGAGAGCGCGCGTGAGTTTGCCTGGACCGGATAGATCAGCTTGCCAATCATCGAGAGGTTCGGCCGCGCGGATGAGAATAGCCTGTGCTTTGCCTGTTTTACCTGCGACAATATTGAACATGTCGTACATTCCGTAGATGAGGTAGATGTACGCATGCCCAGCAGGGCCGAACATGACCTCGGTCCGTTTTGTTCTGCCTTTGGAGGAGTGGGAAGCAAGGTCATGGGGGCCGAGATATGCTTCGGTTTCCACGATGCGCGCCCGGTACTCCTTGCTCCGAACACGATGGACGAGAATTGTTCCGATCAAAGTGCGCGCAAGGTTGATCGCGTCTTGATGGAAAAATGACCTGCCGAGCTTTTTCATAGCACTGTTACCTTACCAGAAAACCAGAATAACGAAGATCACGATATCGGCAAGAACATCGGTCGCGACAAGGAGCCAGAATCCCGCTTGATTTGTGGTCTTGACCCGCACTTTAGTGGGTGACCCAACCCCCACTCGCGTGGACGACTGTTTGCTGCAGCCGCTTGATGGCCTGGCGCGTGAGCGCCGGACAGCAAGCAGCTGCTAAAAGAACAAGCCAATATTGCGCTACAGCAAGCCCCGCAATCTAAGAATTGTTAAAAGACCTTCGCTGAATTTCCTGCTATTGCCGAATGCAGGATGAGGAATGGCAGTAAGGTTAGCTACGCTATAGCCCAACTGTCTCAGCGCAGCATGGTGCGATTCCCAAACAGTTGTAGTGATAAGGACAAGTGGTATGCCCGGTTCAATAAGGCCACGGACCTTTTCTTGAAGAAGCTCTCTATCGTGTGCGAGTGTGGCTAATTTTCGACTCTTGGACATTCCCGCAATAGGGGTATCGGTGGCGTCTATAAGGTAAAAGCCTTTGTCCTTGAATGCTGTCAGATAAAATGCCTTGTTGGATCTTATCTGCTTTGCCGTCTGTTTAGAAGTCATCTCTGGGAAGAGCACTCTCATCGTTTCCAAGTACAACGCGTCCGCCCTGGTGACCCCTTCCAGGTAGAAGAATCGATTGCTTCTTGGCGCAGGAGGAGATTCTGCGATGAAGAGCGCGGCAATCTGTCTGGGCTTGTAGCGTCTACGTAGGGATTCATAGTCCATAGCACGACCCAACCTTTGAATACGCGATGTCTTTAGGTAGAAGACTCTTCGGGCGTATGCGAAATCATGTGCACAGCCTTGCACAAATGGTTCGGACCCGCTGCCACAGAATTCTTCAAGGAATCTAACGATTCGGCTCACTTGCCGGGGAAGAAAATGCTGTCAAAAGCAGTGCTATCCACGGTCAAGTGAAGCCGGTTGTTCGCTGCTTTCTATAAATGAGAATGAATCAATTGGGGAGAGATGGGTTTTACCCTCTGCCAATCATTTGATGTGTGCTCCGCCTGCCACAAATCGTGGTTCTTCTGCAAATTGAGCCAGAAATCAGCAGTCGTATTGAAAGCACGGGCCAAACGAAGGGCCATATCTGGAGTAACGGCCCCTCTTCCATTGAGGATTTTTGATAAAGTCTTTCTCGAAACACCGAGAACCGATGCAAACTCGGTAACAGTCATGGCTAAAGGTCTCAAATAGTCTTCTCTTATAATCTTCCCTGGGTGCGTTGGCTCTCTTTCTATTTTTCTCATGTCCTCACCTCTCAGTGATAATCGTCGTAATCGACAATATA
>DATIGG010000271.1:0-2940 GCA_035454825.1 Thermodesulfobacteriota bacterium
GTCTTCGTAGAGGGCTCATGACCCAAAAGGATTATGAATCTTACCTCTTGAAATTGCCGGATGTCAGCGACAAAATATTCCAGACTAACGAGGAAAATTCAGGAGAGAGTAAGGAACACCGGCCAAGAGGTGATTATGAAATGATTTCAAAGAAAACAAGAAGAAGAAAGAGGTAAAGAGACAGTCATTATGCCAATTTTTGAATATCAATGCAACCGATGTCATCGGGAATTCAGTTTTCTGATACTCCATCCCAAGAAGGCCGACAGGTTAGCTTGCAAATTTTGTGGAAGCAGAAATCTAAAGAGATTGCTTTCTCCGTTTTCACTCCATGAAACTGAGGAGTCCCGCCTCGCCAGGTTCGATACGGAGAAACACCGGGGAGAAGATTTCTACAAGGATTCTCGCAATATTGGTCTATGGGCAAAGAAGCGATTGCGAGAAATGGATGTCGATCTGGGATCCAAAATGGATGAAATTGTCGAGAAGGGCCGGACAGGAAAGATCCTCGATGATCATGAAAAATAATTCTCTAATCTCACTGGGAAGAAGGAATGGAAGAAAAAGACTACTATAAAATCCTCGGTATTTCTCGAAATGCGACTGAAGAGGAAATCAAAAAGAGCTACCGTCGTGTCGCTATGCAGTATCACCCGGACCGGAACCCTGGGAATAGGGAATCCGAAGAGAAATTCAAAGCGGCCTCAGAAGCCTATGAAGTTCTAAGGGATCCGGAAAAAAGGCAGATTTATGATCAGTACGGGATTGAAGGCCTAAAAGGGACAGGTTTCACGGGATTTCGCGGATTTGAGGATATCTTCTCCACCTTTGGAGACATCTTTGAGGATTTCTTTGGGTTTGGACGAACAACCCGAAGGGGAACCCGGGCCCGCGCAGGGGCAGACCTGCGCTATGACCTGAAGATCTCTTTTGAAGAGGCTGCCTTTGGAAAGGAAATTGAGATTGAGTTGCCCAAAACAACTGCCTGCGATGTCTGTCAGGGCACTGGAGCCAAGCCTGGAACTTATGCTTCCCAGTGTTCCGCTTGCAGAGGATCAGGCCAGATTACGCAGTCTCAGGGTTTTTTTAGCATCAGCACCGCTTGTCCTCAATGCCGGGGAGAAGGGAAAGTGATTCAGCACCCCTGCAAAGAATGTCGGGGACTTGGAAGGGTCAAGCGTAACCAAAGAGTTCATCTCGTGATTCCTCCAGGCGTTGACACGGGGTCCAAACTACGAGTTCGTGGAGAAGGAGATGAAGGAGAACGGGGAGGTCCCCCGGGAGATCTTTATGTCATTATTTCAGTGGAACCCCATCCGTTCTTTCTAAGAAATGGCGATGACGTGGTCTGTCAGATACCGATCAGTTTTTCACAGGCAGGTCTGGGAACAGAGGTTGAAGCGCCGACTCTCCACGGGAAAAGGAATTTGGTCATACCGCGAGGGACGGAAAGCGGTGAATTGTTCCGGATCCGGGGAGAAGGGTTCCCGAAATTAAGAGGTCATGGGAAAGGCGATCAAATCGTCCAGATTGTCGTTAAGACACCCAGGGACCTGACCAAGCGACAAGAAGAATTGCTCAGGGAGTTTGAGGAGATAGAAAAGAAGAAAGATAAGGGAGAAGGCTTTTTTAAAAGTTTTTTGAAGAGAGAATTTAAAAGTTAACATAATATTTATTATCAGACGTAGTTCAATGAGTAATCCCTTCCACTGTCGACTCCCGATCACCGGACTCATTCTTTCCGGCGGAAAGAGCCGTCGCATGGGCGAAGATAAGGCCTTTATCGAAATTGAAGGGATACCGATCATTCAAAAAACCTGTAATCTATTTCAGGAATTGTTCCGTGAAGTCATTATTGTTACGAACCACAGAGAATTATATCTCCATTTGGGAGCAACCGTGCATACGGACCTTATCTCAAATAGGGGCGCCTTAGGGGGGCTGTATACTGGTCTGATCTATTCCTCTTTTCCTTATTCATTTACGGTGGCTTGTGATATGCCCTTCCTCAAGGGTTCTGTAATCAGATACCTGAGTCATCAAGTCGAAGGGTATGATGTGGTCGTTCCTAAAACGGAGGATGGCCTACAACCTCTTCATGCCATTTATTCTAAGAGCTGTATCGCACCTATTCAAAAGACGCTTGAAGAGAAGAAGACAAGAATTTTCGATTTCTATCCCTCGGTCCGAGTTAAAATGATTGAACCGAAAGAGATTCTTTCCGTCGATCCCGAAATGGAATCTTTCATCAACCTCAATACGCCAGAGGAATTGATGCGATTCAAGAAGAAATCCTTCCTCGCATGATTTCAAAAATAAGATCTCTCACTCTCGTTTTCACGGTTTTCTTCCTCTTGGAAATGCTCACTCTGTCCGTCGGTGAATCAAAGAACTTAAATGAGGATGAGCAACTGATCCATGTGGGCGTTGGAGCCTTCAAGGATGGGCTTTATGACATCGCTGAAAAACAATTTTCGCTCTTTCTACGGGAATTTCCTGCCCATGCGAAGGTCCAAGATGTCTCTTATCTGTTGGGAAAGGCCTTTCTATCCCAAGGGAAATGGAAAGAAGCCAAAGCCATATTCTCAAAAATGGTCCAGGAAAACAAGAGCTCTGATTTGATGGATTATGCTCTTTTCTGGATGGCTCAAACCGAAATGAAATTGGGGAATCCCGATTTGAGTCGGCGATGGCTTCTCTCCCTTTTGAAGAATTATCCGAAGTTTGAATGGACGGATACCGTTTACTATCTCTTGGGTATCCTCGATGTTGAAGCGGGAAAACTCGATTCCGCTGAATCTTTCTTGAAAAGGGTCTCCTTACTCTCCAAACAGAAAGAACTCATCCGCAAGGCTTCGTTTTGGTTAGGGATCGTATCCCTGAAAGAGAATGGTTTTGAAAAGGCGACCCATTATCTGAAGCCCATATGGGAGGATTCAG
>DATIGG010000272.1:0-2597 GCA_035454825.1 Thermodesulfobacteriota bacterium
CGGGAGAAGTTGCGTCTGTTGGGAACCAAGTCCACTGTGGTCGTTCCGTTATCCATTGGGGGAGGACCCGTCTTCGGGGGATTGACATTTGCTGCCATACGGGAGGAGAGGGACTGGCCGGAGACGGTCGTCAAGGGCTTCCAGCTTATTGCGCAAGTGTTTGCCAACGCGCTCGCCCGAAAACGCGCTGACGAGCAGCTCAAGAAGTATGTGGGTGAGATTGAAAATCTCAAGCAACGGCTCGAAAAGGAGAACATTTATCTGCAGGAGGAGGTTAAACTCCTGGCTGAGCACACGGAGATCGTGGGGCGGAGCCTTACGATGAAAAAGGTTCTGGCACAGGCCGAGCAAGTCGCCGGAACAGACTCCACAGTCCTCATTCAGGGTGAAACCGGTACAGGAAAGGAACTGCTTGCCCGGGCTATCCACGCCCTGAGTTCCCGCAAAGACCGGCCCCTCGTGACGGTCAACTGTGCCTCCCTGCCGCCCACGCTGATCGAAAGCGAACTTTTCGGCAGGGAAAAGGGGGCCTACACGGGCGCCCTGGGCAAGATGATCGGTCGTTTCGAAGTTGCGGACGGGTCGACGCTCTTCCTGGATGAGATCGGAGAACTCCCCTTTGATGCGCAGAGCAAGCTGCTGAGAGTCCTCGAAGAGGGCAGTTTTGAGCGACTGGGTTCGACGAAGACCCTGCACGTCAATGTTCGCATCATTGCCGCCACAAACCGTGACCTTGGCAAGGACGTGAAGGCGGGTCGATTCAGGAAAGACTTATATTACCGGCTCAATGTGTTTCCCATTACAATCCCTCCCCTCCGCGAACGCCCGGAGGATATTCCCCTGATGGTCTCGGCTTTTGTCACGAAGCTCCAAAAAATGATGGGAAAGGAGATCGAAACCATATCGAAAAAGTCAATAGAAGCATTGAAATCCTATTCCTGGCCTGGCAACGTCAGGGAACTGAAGAATGTTATCGAACATGCCATGATCCTGAGCAAAGACAATACCCTGGTCATTCGCCTGCCTAACTCAGGATTGCCGGACACGGACGTTACTCAAAACCTCCATGATATGGAGCGAATGCATATGGTATCCGTGCTGGAGAAGACCGGCTGGCGGGTCAGTGGTAAGGGAGGTGCCGCCGCGGCCCTTGGTCTGAAGCGAACAACTCTTGATTCAAAAATGAAGAAACTTGGGATCAAACGTCCCAACAAGTAATTCCGATATAACGTCGTTTTTCCGATATATCGGCATATACTCCTGTTTTTTTTATTTTATCACCAGTCCTTTTCACCACAAAAAATCCTTTAGTATTATCACGTTGAAAACATAATCTCTCCCAGACTCCTCTTTGGCACGCATCTGGCATTGTTAACTTCCCAGAAAACACAACACCACGGATCAAGAGGTGAGGAAATCATGATTCTTGCGACCGTAAGGATGACGATACCACCCCAAAAGCGTAGTCAGGTATCCAAAACCCTCAAATCGATGGTTAGGGAGACCATGATTGAACCGGGTTGCCTCAGTTCCCGGCTCTACCATGACGAGATCGAAGAAGCCGTCTTCATGTGCGAACAGGTCTGGAAGAACCAAGATGTCCTCAACCTATACCTCCGGTCGGAAGACTACCGCCACATGATCCTTCTAATGGAGTTGGCCGGTGAACCGCCGGAAATCAAGTTCCAGACGATCTCAGAGACCGCCGGTATAGAGGTCATTGAGAAAGCGAGAGGGTGCACGAGAAATGGAGACGTGTGACTCCATCTCAAGTATCGATCCAGTCTCAGTCATTATTTTCAAAAAAAAATGCTTGGACTATCTACTAAGGAGGAAACCATGATGAACGAAGGCATCACATCCGCACTCTCCGCCCAGGAACGGGCCATTGTCAATGGCAAAAAGGTATTGCATGGAACCGCGACCGACCGGGTCCTCAGGATGTTTGAGGCCATCCGGACCTTCGGCCCGCCCCGGGTCGCCCTGGAACGGGCGGTCTACTTCACGGAGTCTTTCAAGGCCACGGAAGGCCAGCCGCTCGTCCTGCGCTGGGCCAAAGCCCTGAAAAACATTGCCGAAAAAATGTCCGTCGCCATCTTTGACGATGAGCTGATCGTGGGCCGGCCCAACACCTGGCTCGGACGGTACACCCTGGTCTATCCCGAGCTTGACGGCACAATCATCCAAGAAGGAGCAAAAGCTTTCATCGAGGCCAAAGAGGCCGGAGCCCCGGATGCCGTTACCGTGACCGATGAAGACAAGAAGATCATTGACGAGATTCTCTTCCCCTACTGGAACGGCAAGGACTTTACCCCCAACTTCATCAAGGCCCTCCCTCCTGAAACCCGACACGCCTTTTGGGGTTCTGACCCCGAGAATGTCGGGACCAAGTTTTCGTTCGTGATCATCTCTACTTCAACCATGCGACATTCCCAGAACTGGGTCCCTGATTTCGAGAAGATGCTGACGCGGGGTTGTAAGGGTCTGCGCGAGGAAGCCCAGGCGCGGTTGGCCGCGCTGGAAGACCCGCGCGACCTGGCCTTCAAGAAGCCCTTCTACGAAGCGGCCGTCATCGCCTGCGACGCATTGAGCCTCTT
>DATIGG010000273.1:0-19981 GCA_035454825.1 Thermodesulfobacteriota bacterium
CATTGTCATCAAGAGTTGCTGATCGCCCTTATAGGTGCAATACGGAAAATTAATTAATTCAAATTCTTCTCCCCTCAGGCCCCTCCTCAGGTGCTCAGACAATCCGGTGCGGATCGACATTGGAGCTTTGATCCAGTTTAAGCCAATAACCTTGTCATGGGGAGCGTCGGCCAACCTCAGGTGCGCGGGGTTTGAGCTCGTGATTCGTCCTACCTTGTCCAATGTAAAAATGGCAACCGGAGCGTTTTCGATAATCTTTTTTCTTAGCTGATTTACCTTGTCGATTTCAGTCGTTTGTCGATTGATCAGCTCCCGGAGTTCTTCCTGAAGAGACCTTCTCTCACGGGTAATTTCGAACCCCTTGTGCTCTAACTGCTCCTTCCCGCCAATAATAAATTCGCAAACTTCGTCCCCGCTTCCAATGCACGATATCTCAACACAATCCAGGCGATTCGCCAGGCCTGTCTGGGCGAATCGGTGCGTATTCCACATGAATGAAAGAAGTGCCCCTCGAGAGTAATCGCACACAGGGTAATTCTGAATATTGCGATTTTGAAGATAGGCCCAGCCCTCAAAAGCGTCCGGACTATGAATCTGGGCCCAGCCCCGCTTCCAGTTAAGGTCTTTGATCTGGAAATCGCCAAAACCTGCTTCAGAATAGGCACGCACCGCTCCTCGAAATCCAGTGGCATCCGCCTTCAGGGATCCTGAATTCAGAAGTGGCTCGTGGAAGGACGTACCCGCTTCTTTGGCAATTTCGTAGATGACATACGGAGCGTTTTCACCCACCTCATTTCTAAAGATCGCACTTATCTTGTAAAATCCCTGGAGGATATCGATCAGCGCCATTCGGGTCATCCCAACATTGATCCAACCCCTTTGATCCAGATTGACAAAGTGAGCTAGGTTCTCACCCAAGATAGTTTCTTTCATATCTTTATGCTCCGACTACTCATCTTAATTTAAAGAATGGAAAACGACCCGACACTCAGGACTTTGTTGGGCGAAATCGAACGAAATAGTGCTTTTGCCATGAATGGTATTGTAAAGTGTCTTGTCTTTCAGTGCCAGAGGGTCCCTTCTTCTCATTTCCTGAGACGAGGGATCATATGACTTTCCAAATGTTGTAATTCCGGGCATGATCCTATCCAGGCATTTTCGATCTGGATTCGTGCCTTCGCGGGAATGACAGCCTTCAAGATATTGAAAATCCTTTATTGAGATACCGCACAAAGAGTGGAAGAGTTAGATTGACTTTTGCTTAAGGAAAAAGAAATAATCTTTCTATCTAACTCATTATGAAGGGAGTATTATGGACGACCAGGTTAGAGAAGCGATCTTTCAACAACTGGAAAAGGAGCCTTTTGGGCAAAAGTTTGGACTCAGACTGATAGAACTGGACGAAGGATACTCTAAAGTCGAAATGAACTTTACGCCAGATATGGTCAATATTTTGGGCATTGCCCATGGCGGGGCATTATTTGCCCTTATTGATGAGGCCTTTGAAACTGCCTCAAACTCTCATGGCACGATAGCCGTTGCCTTGAACATAAATATCACGTTTGTTTCTTCTCCTTCACCGGGAAGCAGGCTCATTGCCGAAGCAAAAGAGATTAATCGGACACCGAGGACTGCCCTCTATGACATTCAGGTCTCTGATGACCAAAACAACCTGATTGCTTGTTGCCAGGCTCTTGTTTATCGCAAAGGGAACCCACTGCCTTTTCTCTCCCTAACTCATACCAAGAATGCGACGGGCAATGGTTAACTTCTGAATCTCCTTGGTTCCTTCATAGATCTCAAGTAGCTTGGCAGCTCTGTAAAAACGTTCAATGGGATAATCACCAATATAGCCATATCCGCCGTGAAGCTGTAGGGCCTCATCGACGACTCTCACGGCAATATTGCAGGCCCACCACTTTGCCATGGCGGAGAGTTGGGTGTTGGGATTTCCTTTGTCAAGATACCAGGCCGCCTTTTGAACGAGGGATCGAGCCGTCTCAACCGAAGTAGCCATTTCAGCAATCTTCATCTGAGTCGCCTGAAAAGCCCCAATCGCCTGGCCAAACTGTTTCCTCTTTTTCACATAGGTGATTGCCTGTTCCAGGGCTCCCTGGGCAAGGCCTACACCATGAGCTGCAACAGCAACTCTCGAGTGGTCTAGAAATCTCATCAACTGGATGAATCCATTTCCTTCAATGCCAACGAGGTTTTCCTTCGAGACCCTCACGTTATTGAAGTAGATATTGGCCGTATCCGAGGCACGAACGCCCATCTTTCCATGAATCTTATCTGCCTTGAAACCTGGCCGATTCGTCTCGACAAGAAGAATGCTGTGGCGCTTTGCTTTGGAGGGCTCTGCCGGGTGGGTTAAACAGAAAACGAGGAGAAAATTGGCAACAGAGCCGTTACTGATCATCACCTTATTGCCGTTAATCACATATTCTTCTCCATCTCTTACTGCAGAGGTGATCACCGAGGCTGCATCGCTTCCTGCCTCTGGCTCGGTGATTGAAAAGCCAGTGACCCATTCTCCTTTGGCCAAGGGTGGAAGGTACTTTTTCTTCTGCTCCTCTGTTCCAAAAAGCAATAGTTGTTCCGAGCCGAAGATCGGCTGAGACAGCACCTGAGCCAATCCTGGATCGACTCTCCAGAACTCCTCAAGGATGATGGCGTGTTCCGAATAGCCTAACCCCAGCCCCCCGTACTCTTTCTTGAAGAAGACGCCGATAAACCCCAACTGGGCAGCTTTCTTAATAAGGTCTTGAGGAAACTCCTCTTTGACTTCACATTCCTGGGCAATGGGTGCCAATTCGCCTTCCGCAAACTCCCGGGCAGCCGAACGGATGTGCTTTTGTCGGTTCGATGGCTCAAAGTCCATAAATTCCTCCAAGTTAAGCAAATATTAAGATGAAATATCCCTGTTTTCGATCAAGAGGTCATTATTATTTGGGGTTCTAAGAATTTTAACCACACCGGTACTGGACACCAAACCCGCTTTTGGGATATTTCCAAATAACGGATCTGTAGATGCACGCAATCATGCAGGTTCCGCATTCCAGGCAGCCGGCAAATTCGACAGCCATTTCTCCTTTCTCGGTGAGGGAGTAAAGGTTTGCAGGGCAGGCATAGATACAAAACCGTTCTTTACAGGAATGGCAGATCTTCTGATCAAGAAGAATATGGGACTCTTTATCGTTTTTAAAAGCATCGAGTGCCAATTTCTCAGTAATTTTCATTCCATCCTTCCTAATAACAATCGTAAAACGTAAGGCGCCAGGGGCGAGGAGTACAACCACTTACACCCTACCCCCCTCCACGCTCTCACGGAATCTAATAGTTTCATATTCTTCTAAATTGTAACCAATCTTTGAAGGTTTGGAAACTGATAAAGTCTTTCTTTAATCCCTCCCAAATGGTCTTATAGAGGCCATCCTTAGGTGTTTCACCGACCCGCATCACTTTCTCAAAGAGGTTGGAGACTGCCTGAGGGTATTTGGAAAAGAGCCTTTCATTCTCGAGGAGAAGAAGACTGTTTCTAAAGGTGTTCATCTCCTTGAGGATGAAGCTATTGGTTAAAAGCTCATCATAATAGGCCAGAGAAGAGGCCGAAAAATCATTTTCCTCTTTTGCCTTCTTGATCGCCTTACCGGCCAACACACCAGAAGCCATCGCATATTCCATTCCTCTGACTGTGACCAGCATGTTAAGACCCAGTCCTGCTGCATCTCCGACGACCAAAATCCCATCGCCGTAAACCTTAGGTTTGATATGGATCCCGCCCTCAGTGATCAGATGGGCTGAATATTCGATGGTATTTCCTCCCTTAATCAAATTCTTGATTTCAGGCCTCTCTTTAAAGTCATCTAAGAGTTTATAAATCTCCTCACGGGGCTCTTTTAGATTAAGAGAGTGGATTCCAACAACGATTCCAAGAGAGAGGCTCTCCTGATTGGTATAGAGAAAACCGCCTCCCATCATTCCTTTTGTGAGGGAACCGACAAAGAGCTGGGTCGCCCCTTCGTTTTCTCCCAGCCTAAATCGATCCTCAATGGTCTTGCGATCAAGCTGGATCACCTCTTTAAAGCCCAGGGCAACATGTTGGGGTTTAAAGGATTGCCGAAGCCCTGCCTTTTCAGCCAGGAAGGAGAGAATGCCGTCAGCTGCAACGACGCAGTCTGCACCGATCTCCTCATCTCCTGTTCTGATGCCGACCACCTTTTCTTTTTCTTTGAGGAGATCGTCCACATTCTTCTGCGGAATGATGAAGACACCCTTTTCTGACACAAGATCGCCAAGCCAGCGGTCGAACTTTGCCCTGAGAATCGTGTAACTGGGGTAGGGTTCCTGGTTGAATCGATCGCTATAGAGTTCGAGGGTGGTCGAATTATCTTCACCCATGAGCGTGAGGATCTCCTTTGTCACATGCCTCTCAAGGGGAGCCTCTTTCCACAGGTCCGGGAGATATTGGCGGAGAGGGGCAAGATAGATTCTGCCACCGGTCACATTCTTGCTTCCCGAAAAATCTCCTCGTTCCAACACAATGACCATCAGGCCTGAATCAGCCAGCTCATAAGCACAGGCAAGCCCAGCCAACCCTCCACCCGCAATAATGACATCGACCTTATCCATTACCAGCTCCAAAAACGCAGAGCGCAGGGCGCAAAGCGCATAGCGATCTTAAAGTCTTGAAATATAAATTTGATCATTTCTTTTGGTCTAACGCTGTGCGCTCTGCGCTATGCGTTTTCTAATGTTTTTCTAAGTTCTTCGGTCAGGGCAGGTACAATCTGGAAGAGGTCCCCAACGATTCCATAGTCCGCATAATTGAAAATGAGCGCGTTAGGGTCTGTGTCCACGGCCACGACCGTTTTACAGGTGCCGATGCCCAGGACATGATGAATGGCGCCTGAGATTCCAAAGGCCATATAGAGCTTGGCAGAGATATTTTTTCCGCTCTTTCCAATCTGGTCTTTTACTTCCCTCCAGCCCTCATCCACAACAGCCCGGGTTGTTCCAACGGATGCGTTGAGTACGTCTGCCAAATCTTCGATGATCTTGAAATTCCCGGCTCCCTTAATTGCCCTACCTGCTGCCACAACCATTTCCGCTTCTGTGATATCCAGCTTTGCGCCGGCTGCCTTCTCCACTCCCAGGACCTTCTTGTTTAACGAGGATGGGTCGATTTGAAGAGAGAAAGGAATAGCCTGAGCCGACTTACCCGGGTTCCCGGTAACAAGAAAGGTGTTACTCCTCACGGTGGCCATCTGGGGTTTGGCACTTGAAAAGACCACTTCTGAAAATACCTTTCCACCATAGAGAGGACGAATGGCAATAAGGGAACCGTCTTCTCCCAGGGTCAAACCTGTGCAGTCAGGGGCATAGCCTGTCTGAAGGGCCATGGCTAACCTCGGGAAGAAATCTTTTCCTGTAGAAGTAGCGCCTCCCAAAAGGATGGAGGGTTGATATTCCTTGACGAGAGGTGCAATAGCAGCAAGATAAGCGTCAGAGGTGTAGGGGGTAAGAATAGGGTCGTCCAATAGATAGATTCTATCAGCAAATGGGGTCAAGCTTTTGACTGCCTCTTCGAGACCACTTCCAAGCAGCACGGCTGAAACAGGCTGTCCCGTCCTTTTTGAAAACTCATGAGCAGCACCAAGAAGCTCAAAGGCGACTTTTTTAACCCTTCCATCCTGCTGTTCCGCAAACACCCATATCTCGTTTGACATAACAGTCTCCTCTTAAATAACTAATGATAGTTAGGAGTTATCAGTTCGGAGTTCGGAGGGTTTGACTTTTATACTCCGAACTAAGTTACTATATTTAAAGGACTTTCGCTTCTTCCCTGAGAAGCTTCACCAGTGTCTTTACATTCTCCGGGAAATCTTCTTTGATCATCTTCACCGGCGGTCTTTTCGGTGGAGGGAAATACTTACGGACCTTCATTTTGGCTGCTTGAGATCCCACCTCAGATGGACTCAGCCCTAAAGAGGAGAGGTCCACCTTCTTGATCTGGGCCTTCATCGCCTTCATAACATTCATGACCTGGGGAATTCGAGGTATGTTGAGGCCTTTTTGACAGGTGAAAAGGGCGGGCAAGGAACAGGTGAGAATCTCCTTTCCATTCTCCACGTCCCTGACGATTTTGGCCTCCTTTTTCTGATCATCGACCTCAAGTCCGACGATGCTATTGACATGGGGAATTCCCAAGATTTCTGCCACGGCAGGTCCGACAATCCCTGCATCATCATCCATGGCCTGCCTTCCCGCAAAGATCAGATCGAAGGTCTTCCCTCTAAAAAAGGCAGCCAGAGCCTTTGCGATGCTAAAGAGGTCAGAGCCTTCTAAAGCAGGATCTGTGATCTGAATCGCTTCGTCCGCTCCCATTGAAATCCCCCGTCTCAGGGCATCGACCTTCCGGTTGTCAACGGTCAGAACAGTAACCTTTCCTCCAAACTTTTCCTTCAGTTTCATTCCAGTTTCGACTGCGATTTCATCAAAGAAGCTTGTAAAATATTTGTTTTCGATGTCGAGCTCCGTATCCGATTTGACCCTCACAATCGCTTCCGGATCAGGAACCTGCTTGACAAGGACATAGATTTCCATTCGTTTTACCTCCTGAAAACCAATCTCACCGCAAAGATGCTAAGATCGCAACGTTGGATTTCTCGGCGTTCTCTGTGTCTTCGTGGTCAAACGTGGTCCTTCGTTAATCTTTCAAATAGATTCTTCCCAGATAATCACAGAGCACTTCATGCGTGCCGCCGCCGTAAAGCAAGAATTTCGCATCCCTCCAGTACCGCTGGGGAGGATATTCTGAACAGAAGGCATTTCCTCCGTAAATCCTCATCGCCTCTTCAACAGCGTACATGCACATCTCTGTGGCGAAGTACTTGGCAAGCATGCATTCGTTGGTGCATGCAGTACCATTTTGAATCATCCAGGCACATTTATAGGCATAATTCCATGAGGCTTCATACCAGGCCCAGAATTTTGCAAATTTCTCCCGGATCAACTGATATTTGCTGATCGGATTGCCAAAGGCGATCCGGTTGTTAGCATACTGCTTTGCATCATCCATGGCACCCTTTGCAATGGCCAGGGCGTTCATGGCTGTCATGACGCGAACCTCATTGAGAATCTCTCCAGCATACTGGACTCCTTTTCCAATCTCTTCTCCCAAGAAATTCTCGTCAGGGATAAAAACATTATCATAGACCAACTCACCCGTCACCGAACAGCGGGAACCCAGTTTGTGCAGTCTCTGGCCGGAAACAAACCCATCCCTGTCCGCTGTCTTCTTTTCGACCAGGAAAAAATTGAGACCCTTCAGTCCGAGCTTTGGATCGACCGTTGCCATCACCGTGGCAAATTCTGCAATAGGTCCATTCGTAATCCATTGTTTTCTTCCATTGATCCGCCAGCCCCCGTCTGCTTTGGTCGCCAGGGTTCTTGTCCCACCCAGGTCAGAGCCTGACTGGTCTTCAGTGAAGCAGATGGTCCCGATCTTTTCTCCTTTAATGGCAGGTACAAGAATTCGCTGTTTGATATTCTCATTCCCAAATCGGGCGATAAAGTAGGTTCCCATGAGGATTTGCATGGTCGCCGACATGGAAAAACCACAGGAGCCTCTTGCTAGTTCCTCGTAAAAGATCATCTGAGAAATGGTATCGGTTGCCATCCCACCGTATTTCTCTTCGTGCCTGAGCCCCAGATATCCAAGGGCAGCAAATTCCTTCCAGAGGTTCCAGGGAAACTCTTCTTTCTCGTCGAGTTCTGCCACCTTGGGCATGATCAGTCGATTCACTGTATCGCGGACCGTCTGCCTGAAAAATTCCTGCTCCTCGGTAAAATTGAAATCTAATGCCATAGTTTCTTGCTCCTTTCGTCGCAATAGTTCGGAGCAGCTTAGTCCGGAGTTTTATAGTCTCCGAACTCCAAACTCATTACCCCGAACTATTTTTTAAATGATATTTTTCTCCTTGAACCCCTTCAGTTGTTCCTTGCTGTATCCGAGAAGCTCGCCGAAGACCTCCTCATTGTGTTCTCCAAACCGTGGAGGAAAACTGAGCATATGGTTGACCGATTTTAAAAAGGAAGTGTTGATCGGTGGAGGGGCAACAGTAATTTCAACTCCTGTTTTAGGATCTTTACTCCGAATCAGGTTTGGTTTTACAAAAGGATCCTCAACCACTTCTTCAATCGAATTTACTTTAGAGATCGGGATCGTAGCTTTATTGAAAATGTCCATCAACTCTTCGGTGGTAATCTTCTTTGTGATGGCATTGATCGCCTGATTGAGGTTATCGACATCTCCGATTCGCCCTGCGTTTCGCTCATATTCTTTTTTGGAAAGAGATTCGAATCCTGGAATCTTGGTCAACGTCTCCCATTGGCGGTCATTTCCCAGGGCAATATAGACATAGCCATTTTTTGTTTCATAAACAGAGACCGGAGCAAAGAATTCATGGGTATTCCCCCTCCGCGTCACTTTCTTCTTAAATGAAACCGTATGAGTAATCGGCTGGGTGAGCCAGGAAACCGTGCTTTCGAACATCGAAAGGTCGATACGGCTCCCTTGACCCGTCACCGCCCTCTTAAAGAGGGCTTTCATCAAGAGACCGTAACCATGTTCGCTGGCCCCCATATCAGGAAGGGGAATCCCCATGACCTGTGGGCTTCCCCCTTTTTCTCCGGTAAGGTCCATCAAGCCACCTCTGGCTTGAAGCACTGGATCATAAGCTGCTTCATTACTCTGAGGGCCAAAGCCGGTCATTCCCAGCCAGATGATATCTTCCTTGATTTGTTTGAGCATCTCATATTCGATTCCGAGTTTCGCATAATTTCGGGGCAATTGATTGGTCGCAAAGATATCGACCTTCAGTTTGAGGATGAGTTCTTTCTGAATCTTCTGCCCTTCCGGAGTTGCGAGGTCGAGGGTCAAGGCCTTCTTTCCTGGATTGATGGAAAGATAATAGGAGAACATGCGGTCTTCTTTCAGGACATCATCACCAATCCGCCGGTTGGGATCGCCGTAGATGGGATGTTCAAGCCGTATTACGTTGGCTCCTTCCTCTGCCAGACGGAGGGTCAAATAGGGAAGAACTGTTGCCTGTTCCAAACTCAAAATCGTAATATTTTTAAAGATATCTCGCTCTTCCATCAGGGCCACCTCCGGATCAAAATTTTGGATACTGTATACAAAAAATTATATATACCCAAACCCTCCCTCTTGTCAAGAAATTTTCATTTTGAGATAGCAGAAGCAACTGGCTCAGGGATTAAAAAAGGCATGAATTTTCATTCGACGTCAACCCACTGGATCTTTTCGATTATTGTTACTATTGATTTTATTTTTTATCGGGTTTATCATAAGGTATGCTTATAAAAAGATACATCTTGAGCGATTTAGAGGCACATTTGCCCAAGAAGGAGATGTGCCTGATTGTCGGTCCGCGACAGGCTGGCAAGACAACTCTGATGAGGCAGCTCCAGGATCAATTGGAAGCAAAAGGGGAAAAGACCATTTTCCTCAGCCTTGATTTCGAGAGAGATCAGCCTCATCTTATGTCCCAGGCAGCGCTCATCGAAAGGTTACGGCTCGAGTTCGGAAAAGAGAAGGGGTACGTCTTCATCGACGAGATGCAGAGGAAGGAGAATGCCGGCCTCTTCTTCAAAGGGATCTATGACATGCAGACGCCCCACAAATTCATTCTTTCCGGATCGGGAAGTGTAGAGCTGAAGGAAAAAGTCCACGAGTCTCTTGCAGGCAGGAAGAGACTATTTGAACTTAACACCATTTCCCTCAAAGAGTTTATGCAATTTAGAACCAATTATCGCTATGAAGACAGACTCGAAGGATATCTTAGGGTGAACAGGGACGAAGCCTCCAGGCTCCTCATGGAATATTTGAGTTTCGGGGGCTATCCGCGGGTCGTCATCGAGGAGACCCTTGAAGAGAAGATCAAGACCATCGACGAGATTTACAGAAGCTACATTGAGAAAGACATCGCTTATCTGTTGAGAGTCGAGCGCGTCGATGCATACGGAGACCTGATAAGGGTACTGGCCGGCCAGATCGGGAAGATGGTCAACCTGAACGAGCTTTCATCAACGCTTGGCATATCGGTGCAGACAGTAAAAAATTACCTCGATTATGCAGAAAAGACATTTGTCATACGGAGGGTAACACCCTTTTTCAGAAATCTGCGTAAGGAAATCAGCAAGGCCCCGGTGGTGTACTTTAATGATATTGGAATGAGAAATTTCGCTGTCAGGCAGTTCGGGCGGCATGTTCTTTTCAGCGAGATGGGTTTCGTTTTCCAGAACCTTGTCTATCACCTGCTGTGGGACAAGACACGGCACGAAAACAGCACGATCCACTATTGGCGGACAAAGGACAAAGCAGAGGTTGATTTTGTCATTGAACGAGGCGAAGAACTCATCCCTGTTGAGGTCAAATGTAGAGAAATCAAAGTCAGGGAGATTGGCCGCTCGCTCAGGGGCTTTATCAGCAAATACAGCCCTTCCGAGGCTTGGGTGGTGAACCTAAATCTTCACGATGAGGAAATGATCGGCAAGACCAAGGTAAAGTTTATCCCTTGCCTTGAAGGGTTGCCAACCTAATCGGTATAGTTCCTTTTTCGAGAAGCTTGAACCTTTAATTGACAGTTAGCGAGGGGGTTAGGATTGACCTCAGGGGCGATATCACATCTCGTATCGCGTGGGAACAAGGCTATGCAGAATTGGACATAGAGAGTAATTTCTGAATTGCTATTGACAAATTCACCATTATATGGTTAAAATTTAACCATGATTAAGAGGCATATTTCCAGGGATGTCGTCGATTCTCTTGAACATTTCCCGGTTGTGCTCATTACCGGAGCGCGGCAGGTTGGGAAATCTACCCTGGTGCAGGAACTGGCAAAAGGGGAGTGGGTGGCGCAATATCTTACGCTCGACAACCGAATTGTTCTGGATTCGGCATTGACTGATCCCGACGGCTTCATAAGAAGTACGCCTGCTCCTGTGATCATAGACGAGGTCCAGAGAGCGCCAGATCTTATGCGCGCGGTAAAACTGGCGGTGGACATGGACCGCAAGCCGGGGCAGTTTCTGCTCACGGGCTCAGCAAACCTTATGACCCTCTCAAAGGTATCTGAGACCCTTGCAGGAAGGATCGCCCTCCATGAGCTGCAGCCTTTCTCCTGGCCGGAGATAGGAAATAAGAACCCTCCTGAATTGTTAAAAGATCTCTTCCGTTCGGACGACGCGGGAACATTGCTCAAACAATGGAAAAGAAGCTCTTTTCCGGACAGGAGGGAGGAGATCAAGGATCGGATTCTTGCTGGCGGATATCCCACACCTTCCCTGATGTCATCCATAAAGGCCAGGAGACGCTGGTTTGACTCATACCGGCAGACCTATATCGAAAGAGATGTAAGGGACATTGCTGCCATAGAGCATCTGCCGGCCTTTAACAGGCTTCTGAGCCTCCTTTCATTCAGGACAGGACAGATCGTCAATTTCTCTGAGATATCGAGGGAACTCGGGCTGCCGTTCACAACCATCAGGAGATACATAGACCTCCTTGAGACGACCTACCAGATATTTTTTGTCCGGCCGTATTTTGCTAATATCGGCAAAAGGCTGATAAAGATGCCGAAAGTGTATCTCGGTGACACGGGTATGGCCTGCCATCTGTCTGCTGTTGAGAACTGGGGGACCCTTGAAAGGCAGGGAAGAATCGGAAATATGGTGGAAACATGGGCAGGCCTGGAGTTGCGGAAGCTCATCTCCACCGGAGACATGAGATGCCAGATTTATTACTGGCGCACGTATGCCGGAAGAGAGGTCGATTTCCTCCTTGAGCAAGGTGAAGGTGTCGTGGCAATCGAGGTGAGGTGGGCACAGAATCTTGGGGAATCGGACCTTGCAGGTCTAAAGGAGTGCGCAAGAGATCTGAAGGGCAGGCACAGACTATCCATCCTGCTTTACCCGGGGACGGAGACGGTTGGCGTGGATAAGCAGACCGTAATCGTGCCGTTCGGTTCTTTCTTCGGAATGGAATCATAATTCTCAAGGAAACAATCTGTCATTTAGTGCGAAATGGTGAGTTCCAAGAGATTTTTCGTCGATGCGATTAGTAATTGTATTTATCGATTCTCGGCAATGAGAACTACTCCGATTTAATGGACTGAAGGGATTCCCATATTTTTCTGTTTTCTTCGGGCATGGCTGCAAAAACGAATTCCTTCATCTCTTCGAGCCACTTCAGGCGGTCCTCGATTGAAAGAGACATGAAGTGGCGTATTTCTTCCTCATCCGGCGGAGCAAAAAGACGTTGAACCAATACTTACTTCTCCTTCTCTTTTAAGGCCTTGATTCGATTTAGGGCCGCAATATCTGCAAGGTCTTTGTCCCGGGCTGAAACCTGCTTCATTGCGATAAGGTCGTCAATGGAAGCTGTTGGGACAATGATATTTCCTGCCCGGTATTCTATTCGGTGTTCCCATATTTCGGCAAAGTTTATCTGTTCATCGATCAGGATATCCACCTCTGCGAAAGCCTTCCTGGGATGAAAGAATGTAAACACTTTCATTGCCTTTTCTTTTTTCCAGGAATCCCTGACTCCTGAGTCGGCTAAGCTCCGGGGATCCACTGGAACTCTGGGTTTGTAACCCAGGCTTTCCATTGTATCGACAAAGATTAGAACATTTTCTTTGTCCAACAGGACAGCCAAATCCAGATCTCCTGTCATCCTGGGAGCCCCATGCAAGATGGTTGCCACTCCTCCCACAACGGCATAACGAACTTTGGCGCTATTTAATGTTTCGATGACATCAAGATAAAAAGGTCGCGTCATGAGGGACACCCCATCAATAAAAGCAATTCGAAACAATACTTGGAATCATGCCTAAAATTTGACACCCCTTCTTAATTTTTCGATGAGGGAAGGGTAATCTTCATATTCAATCCGTTCCAAGGATTGAAGTGATTCAGGAATGGAGGAACCTCTTTTATATATGATGACGACCTTCTTTCCAAGACCCAGGGCTGCACCGATCTCAAGCAAAGTATCAACCTTTTCAGGGTTTGAGATATCGTAAATCCCAAAAGAAGCACGCTTAATCTGGTCGATCTGTTGCTGCAACGGAAATTCTCTTCCATGAAGGAAACTCAGTCCAGTTCCCACAAAGGCACTTTGGATTGCTTGAATGAACTCGGAATCATCGATTCCGGAAGAGAGATAATATTCGCTTTTTAGGGTGACCTCGACACTCTCCGGTGTCGTCTGAATCTTCTTGAAGAGCGTTCGATCCAGTGTCAATTCTTTCATGGCGCCATGGAGAATATTCTTGGCATGTTCAAGATCCCTCTTATAGCGCCCTGCATTGATCTTGTCGATCTCCGGTGAAGAGAAGGGGGTGGCGCCCATCTCCCGAAATTTGAGGGCGAGGAAGCTTTGACAATGGATCGATTTTGGACTGAAGGCCTTTTCAAGGATTGTCTTTGTCTCCTCATACCATTTCTTAAATGCCTCATGATTTGTATGAAGACCGGCTAAGCCTTCAAGTCTGTTGAGCTGCTCTCTGATCAGATCGATCGGATCCCGTTCAGGCATCTTGACTCTCTCCCTGATTAAAAAATTGCATAGCGCATCCATCCTTTGTAGCCGCCCAAGGAGGACAGGTAGAGCATAGCGCATAGCGTCAAAAAAATCAAAAGCCGTTTTCGACAAAGCTATTTTTAGCACCCAATCTCCTCTTACAACCCCCCTCCTCAGAGACTGTGTAGCAAGTCCGTTCATGGTTCGACAGGCTCACCACGAACGAACCACGGCACATTAGAAATCAATTACTTAGCCGTTCGCCCTGAGCGCGTCGAAGGACGAGCGGCGAATTGCGACACAGCCTCTCATGGGCGGGAGCGGTGCTGATCCGGGAGATGGGATTTTCTCACTCCTTCCGAAGGATCACTCATTCTGTTGAGAAAGGCCGGTTTTTGTGATATATGAAAGTTATGCTAAAAGGAAGAGAGATCGTATTAGGGGTTACGGCCGGCATTGCAGTTTATAAGGCAGCAGAGTTTGTAAGGCTTTTGGTCAAAGAGGAGGCCCGGGTCCATGTGGTAATGACACGAAATGCCCAGGAGTTTGTCACCCCTCTTACCTTTCAAACGCTCTCCGGGAATCCCGTTGTTACCGATTCCTTTGCCTTGATCGAGGGTGAAAAGATCGGTCACATCGCATTGGCCGACCTTGCCGAGTTGATCGTCATCTTGCCTGCAACGGCCAATATCATTGGAAAGATTGCCAATGGCATTGCAGATGATTTTCTCTCCACTATGGTGATGGCTTCAAAGGCACCGGTCCTGATCGTTCCTTCCATGAATGTCAATATGTGGGAGAATAAGGCGCTTCAGAAGAATATCGATACTTTGCTCGATCGAGGTTACCACGTCATGGAGCCTGGTGAGGGAGAACTGGCCTGTCACTGGTATGGAAAAGGAAGGCTTCCCGAACTGGATGATGTGGTTGAAAAGATGAAGGATCTTCTTACTCCAAAAGATTTAGAAGGGGAATGTATCCTTATTACTGCCGGTCCGACGCAAGAACCGATCGATCCCGTTCGATTTATCACAAACCATTCTTCCGGAAAGATGGGGTTTGCCCTTGCGAACGTAGCAAAGCGGAGGGGGGCTGGGGCGATTTTAATTACCGGTCCAACCCATCTCGCTCTTCCGAGAAGAGATGTTGAGGTTTTTCCCGTCCAAACTGCCGAAGAGATGAGGCAGGCCGTTTTGGACCGTTTAGAGAGATGCTCGGTAGTGATTAAGGCAGCGGCTGTCTCGGATTATCGTCCGGTAAAGACAAGTAAGAATAAGTTGAAAAAAGGCGATCCCTTTCAATCCCTGGAATTGGAGAGGACAAAAGATATTCTCGCAGAGATTGGAAAGAAGAAAGGAGATCGAATCCTGGTAGGATTTGCTGCTGAAACAGAAGACCTAATTGCCAATGCCCGGAAGAAATTGAAAGAGAAGAATCTCGATCTTATTGTGGCTAATGACGTGACCCAAGCAGATGCTGGTTTTGGCTCCGATGCCAATCGGGTTAGAATCTTATACCCTTCTGGAGAAGTAAAAGACCTCCCCCTTTTGTCAAAAGAAGAGGTCTCTCAAGCAATTTTAGACGAAGTAGTTAACCTGTTGAAACAAAAGAAAAAATAATAGATTTAAGTGGTTTTAAGCAGCCACTTAGTTATGCAGGCAATTCCTGTTATTCCCCCAAGATGAAAGTTAACATCATTGGGCCACTGATAAATGACCATTGACCATTGGTAATTGGACCCTCTACTTACTTGCCTTCTTCTCAGTCCTTTTTTCCTCAGTCTTCCCTTTCTCTGTCCCTTCTTTAGCGGATGATTCTTTGGGCACTTCTTTTTCTTTTATTTTCCCTTCCTTTCGACTCTCAGAGGGATAATCGTTGACGTAGAATCCGGAGCCTTTAAGGACAAAGTTGGGGGCTGAGATCAGTTTTTTGACCGAACCCAGACATTTCGGGCAGGCCACCTTGCAATCTTCATCGATCTTATGAAAGATCTCAAAAATTTCATTACAGTGATCGCACTGATATTCATAAATCGGCATCTTAACAACCTCCCATCAGGCTCCCAGACTTAGGGTGGAGCCCATCTCCTTTTTCAGTTTCCTTATGGCTTCGCTTTCAATCTGCCTCACTCGCTCTCTGGAGAGCTTAAGGTGATTCCCGATCTCCTGGAGGGTGAGGGGCGAATCTGCCATAATTCTATTCTTTATAACATATTCTTCCTTCTCATTTAAACGTTTCATCGCATCCTGGACTTCTCTTTCGAGGATCTTTTTCTCCTCCTCTTCTCCAAGGACCTCCTCTTGATTCGGAGAAGTTTCCTTCAGGAGGTCGAAATGGCTCAATTCCTGATTGTCATCAAAGGGGGCATCCAGAGAAAGGTCTCTTGAGGACATCCTCTGCTCCATCTCAATAATATCTTCTTTGGCGACATCCAGATCGTTTGCGATGATTTCGTATTTTTTCTCCTTCTCCTGATTGGCTTCCAAGGCCTTTCTCACCTTGCCAATTTTATAGAAGAGTTTCTTCTGGGCCTGAGTCGTTCCGATCTTTACCAGGCTCCAATTCTTAATAATAAAGTTTTGAATATACGCCCTGATCCACCAGATGGCGTAGGAAATGAAACGATATCCCTTGTAGGGATCAAATTTCTTGACAGCCATCATCAGCCCAATGTTGCCTTCCTGAATGAGGTCAAGGATTTTAATGCCATAGGATTTATATTCGAAGGCTACCTTGACAACAAACCTCAAATTTGAGGTTATCAGCTTCTGTACAGCGTCCATATCGTTATACTTCCGATACCTTACAGCAAGTTCAAACTCCTCTTTCTGGGTCAGAAGAGGAAGTTGATTAATCTGCATGATATAGGATTCTAAAGAATTTCTAACAACGGGTAAATGTTTCATCACAGATCAACACCTTTCTGAAAATAATTAGCACTCATTATCTCCGAGTGCTAAAATTAATATAATATATGCCTTTTCTAAAAGTCAAGTATTTTGATAAACCTTGGAATTGATCTTATAATAGACTGACATCATTGCCAGATGGACTGCTTGGAGGAACGACGATGGGAAACAAAGAAGAAGAAGAAAAAGGTTTTATTGTCAGGGATAGAAGGTTTGCTGCCCAGAAGGAGGAGGCAGAGGAAGCCGCACCCAAGAAAGGAGAGCAAAGAGAAGAATCGAAAGTGGAGGATGCCTCCCAGAAAGAAACTCCTCTCCCTGAGATTAACTTTACGAATTTTCTGCTCTCCATAAGCACTTCAGCCCTCTTTCAGCTTGGAGAAATTCCTGATCCCACTACCAAGCAGAGCGTCAAAGAGCTTCCTTTGGCCAAACAGACCATCGACCTCATTGGAATGCTCAAAGAAAAAACCAAAGGAAACCTCACCCCTGAAGAGGAAAAATTAATAGAATATGTCCTTTATGATTTAAGGATGAGGTATGTAAAGGCAGCAGGATAACCGCAAGCATGGAATATTGGAACAATGGAATCATGGAATTATGGATAAAGAATCTCTGTTCACTTTTTATTCCCAATATTCCAGTATCTCAATATTCCATCCTTCCATGTCATTTTATTTTTTGAACGTCAGATAGAAGCTGCTTCCCTTTCGATGGATATGGAATAAGATTCCCTTTTCAAGACTGGCATCCTTGACTGCTTTTTCATAATCCTTTAACGACTCGATCTTTTTCCGGTTCATCTCCAGAATAACATCTCCTTCTTGAAGCCCCATTTCGTCGGCCAGACTTCCGTCTTCAATCCCGACGACGACTACTCCGTATTTGACCCCGGAGATTCGATATCGAGAGGCCAACTGAGGTGTGAGTTCCTGGATCCTTGCCCCTAACTTCTCCTCAGCCTCCTTCTCCTTTTCCTTCGGTGTCTCAGGCTTATCCGGCATGGCGGTGGTGATCACCTCGACAGTCATCTCCTTCGCGTTCCTGAGGACGCTCAGCTTTATCTTCTGGCTGACTTTTTTCCTCTGAATTTCTTTTACCAGTTCATTTACGTTTTTAACCGCTTTGTCATCGACAGACTTGATAATATCTCCCGAAACTAACCCTGCCTTTTCAGCGCCTGTTCCCGGGTAGACCTGGCCAACGAGAACCCCTTCCTTCTCTTTCACCTGAAAGTGCTCCATCATCTCCGGGGTGAGGTCCTGGGCGCTGATGCCCAGCCAGGGCCTCACCACCTTGCCCTGTTTAATCAGATCGCTGAGAATCTGTTTTGCCATATTGATTGGAATGGCAAAACCGATTCCTGTCCCGGGTTGAATGATCATGGCGTTGATGCCAATAACCTCTCCATCGATGTTACAGAGGGGACCTCCACTGTTGCCCGGATTGATGGAGGCATCCGTTTGGATAAAGTCTTCATAGGTTCCTGTTCCTAACCCTGATCGGCCTTTGGCGCTAATGACCCCCACCGTGACGGTATGCTCTAAGCCAAAGGGACTGCCGATTGCAATCGCCCATTCTCCCACTTCTAACTTGTCTGAATCTCCAAGGGTTGCAACAGGGAGTTCTTTGGACTTGATATGGAGGACGGCAAGATCGGTTCTCCGGTCTTGACCCTTTACCGTGGCTATAAACTCTCTTCCATCGTTCAGACGGACCTTGACTTTGTCCATTCCTTCCACCACATGGTTATTCGTGAGAATATAGCCCTCTTTGTCAACGATCACACCTGATCCCCCGCTTCGCTGCTTATGCCGGTATTCTTTCCCTTTTTCCCGGTCTTTTTCCCGGGGAGAGAAACCAAAGCCCCGAAAGAATTCTTCAAAAGGGCTTCCTTTGAAGAAGTCATCTCCATATCGCTCCCAGGGCTTCATGGTCACCGTTTTCTCTGTTGTGATGTTGACAACAGCAGGTTGAATCTTCTTGGCTACCTCGACAAAGGCTTTGCCAAGGACCTTCGCGCTTGTTATTTTGTCTTTCTCTTCCCTGGTTAGGGAATTTGCCCTTTCATTCCCGACTAAGAGGAACAGAATGGATAGGATGGTCATGAAAGCAATCCAGATCGGTCTCTTAAGTCTTTCTTCACGCATATTCGGCTCCTCTAATAAAGTTAATCTGATATCCAAAATATTATCTTTTCTCATTTTCAATGTCAATTGTGCCAGAAAAGGGGACGCGTAAAATGCATTTAGGGGTTGCAACCCGTCCTGAAATTTGCTTTAATTCTTAGGCGAAGATTTGCTTTAATTTATTCATAACAGATTGGCTTGTCGCTCAAACGCGCCGCTTCAAGTTTTCTTCGGAGAGGCCACCCTGATCCTTGGATAGGATCTCCGACCATAACTTCTGAATGTTACTCTGAAGGTTTTCTTTGAGATGGACGAAAGGGACTATGAAAACCGGAAAATTAGACATTGCGCTTCTGCAGCGGCTCTTAAGAAAGCATTCGATCTCTGATCCCAGGGTGATTCTTGGTCCAAAGATCGGTGAAGATGCGGCTGTCATCGATCCGGGAGAAACATCGGAACTTTACTGGGTGGTCACGGCGGATCCAATTACCTTCACCACAGAGGAAATTGGATATTACGGTGTGGTTGTGAATATAAACGATATCGCAACGCGAGGAGCTATTCCCAGGTGGTTTGTGGTCACCCTTCTCTTTCCGGAGACAGGCTCGGACACAAAGCTCATCGAAGAAGTTTTCCATCAGATCCACGATGCCTGCAAACGATTTAAAGTTTCCTTAATTGGCGGGCACACAGAGGTCACCCCCAAGATTGAGAAGATGATCCTCTCCGGAACCATGATCGGGGAGGTTGGGAAAAAGAAGCTTGTTGCAACCGGTGGCGCAAGGGCTGGAGACCTCCTCCTTCTGGTCAAAGGGGTCTGTATCGAAGGGACTTCGATTATCGCCCGAGAGAAAAAGGATGAACTCATTCAACGGGGGATCGCTCCGTCCCTTCTTCAAAGAGCAAAGAACTATATCTTTAATCCGGGGATTGAGGTGCTTCATGCAGCCCGTATCGCATGCGATTCTGCTTCTGTTCATTCGATGCATGATCCCACGGAAGGAGGTCTGGTCAACGGAGTCATCGAGGTGGCCATGGCTTCCAAGAAACAGATTGAGGTCGATTTCAGAAATGTCCACATTTATAAAGAGTCTCGAATTCTCTGCCACGCCTATGGGCTGGATCCTCTGGGCGTGATCGCCTCTGGAGCGCTGCTTCTGACGATCTCTCCTTCGGATCTCCCAACTCTTCAAAGGGCCTTTCGCAGAGCTTCTATCCCCGTACAGGTGATCGGGAGAGTGAAGAAAGGGAAAGCAAGAGTTTTGGCGATGGAAGGAAACAGAAAGAAAGAACTCAAGCCCCTCTCCCGGGATGAGATTTTGAAGATTTTCGAGTGA
>DATIGG010000274.1:0-4370 GCA_035454825.1 Thermodesulfobacteriota bacterium
AAGAGGGAAAACCAATCCCTGAGGAACCTTCTAATAAAGGACATGTCCTAAGATAAAAAAGGCTAAGTTAAGGTTCAGGGATTGGGGATTGGGAATCAGGAATTGAACATGACGATATACTAAGGAGTCCATAATTGAGAAGACATACTCTTCAGAGAATCTCCCCTAACCCCTCTTTACCAAAGAGGGGATTCCTCCCTTTCGTAAAGGGAAGGAAGGAGGGATGAGTCTTCAGTGTCCATACAATAATGGACTGATTAGTAACTCCTGTTTACTTTGTCATTCCGGACTTGACTTAGCCTGCCCTGCACCGCATGGTGTTCAGGGCCTGCCCCGTACTTGATACGGGACAGGAATGACGTGCTTTGCTGGCATTAATGTCGCCGTGTATGGTATTTGAACTATGAGCTTTCAACTTTAAACGATTCCGGAGGATTCATGATTCCAAGAAATCGAAAAATGATAAGGTTCCGGTTTATCGCGGGGTTTCTCATCGCATGTCTCTCGGTCTTAGCGTGCCCTCTTCATGCCATGCCTCCAGTTCAGAGGATGGTTCTTCCCAATCACCTCCTTCTTCTTGTCAGTGAAGACCATTCTCTCCCCTTTGTTACCATGCAGCTTCTGGTCGATTCAGGATCCAGACGGGACCCTCCTGAGCAGGAAGGTTTGGCCTATCTCACATCCAGGGGTCTTCTTTTAGGAACAGCGAAACACACCGTTGTGCAGATGAATGAGGAGCTCGATTTTATCGGCGCAGTTCTAAACGCATCCTCTGGCAGGGATTATGCCACGGTGAGCCTCCGGGTCTTAAAAAAAGATCTCGACAAAGGTCTTGACCTTTTGATCGAGGCCATGACTCAACCTACTTTCCCAGAAGACGAGATCCGGAGAGAGATCGAGAAGACGCTGGCCCGCATCCAATCTGCCGAGGATCAGCCTGGAGAGGTTGCAGAGAAAGAATTTCAGAAAGCCCTCTTTCTTAAAAACCCCTACGGTCATCCTGTTGAAGGAACAAAAGAGTCCATCCCTCGACTGAAGCGCGAGGATCTCCTTCAGTTTTTTAAGACTTACTACCATCCTAATAATATCATCCTAACCCTTGTCGGAGACATGACGCCGGAAGAAGTTAAGGCCAAGATTCTCCCTCGTCTCGAAAAATGGCCAGCCAATGAAATTCCAAAAGAGTCCTTAGACATTACCCTCGCCAAAGAACCAAAGACAATAAGGATTGACCGGGCTATTACGCAGGCCAATATCATCCTTGGCCATGCAGGGGTCAGTCGGGGAAACCCGGATTATTACGCCATCAGTGTCATGAATTATATTCTGGGAGGAGGCGGGTTCGCTTCCCGGCTCACCGAGGAGATCCGAAACAAGAGGGGGCTTGCCTATGCGGTGGAAAGCTACTTCGACCCGGGAAAGTACCCCGGTGCATTCCAGATTGTCCTTCAGACCAAAAATGCGTCGGCCCGTGAGGCGATCTCCCTCGCAATCGAGCAGATGGATCGGATCCGAAAGGAACCCGTTTCCGAGAAGGAGTTAGAAGGGGCGCAAAAATACCTCATTGGCAGTTTTCCAACCCGATTTGATACCCAGGCAAAACTCGCAAACTTTCTTACCCAGATCGAGTACTACGGTCTTGGTCTCGATTATCCTCAGAAGTACCCGTCCCTGATTCGCGCCATTACCAGGGAAGAGATCCTCCGGGACGCAAAAACCTATCTCCATCCCGAGAACCTTATTCTCGTTATCGTGGGCGACCTGAAAGAAGCAGGATTGGAGTGACGCAGGTTACCTCATGCTATTTTTTGAAATACCTGAGGAGGATCTGAACAATTTTTCCAGAGGCGGGCTTACTCTTGCGGCTTTGGCTTTGTCTTTCCTTTTTTCTGTCTGGGGCTTTCCTGACCGCCCGCACGATGTCTTCCGTTTTCCAGCCTGAGACGGTATTCCAACCTTCCTCAACTGTATATCCCCACTCGGTAACGTCCCGCAGTGTGATGCATGGAACTTGGAGCCAATAGGCCTCTTTTTGAACACCCCCTGAATCTGTAAGAATGGCCCTCGAATTCTTCTCAAGTTGCAACATGTTAAGATAAGACGCGGGTTCAATCAATTTGACATTCTTGTTTTTCAGCCGGAAACGATGAACCTCCATCATCTTCTTCGTCCTCGGGTGAAGAGGCAGAATGACCGGGGCTGTCTCGGCAATTTCGTCGAAGGCTTTAAGGATGGATCTCAACCTTCTGGGGTTATCTGTGTTTTCTGCGCGGTGAAGGGTCGCAAGATAGTAATGCGTCAGGCGTGAGGCGTCAGGCGCAAGGAAGCCCAACTCTTTCAGTATGGTCGATTTCTTCTCTGCGATCTCTGCGTGAAGCAGAATCGAATCGAGCATGACATCACCGATATTCTTTACCCGTCGGCCCCCTTTTCCATCTCTGATCCCTTCCTTCGTCAAATTCTCCACCGCCTGAGCTGTAGGACAGAATAAGAGAGTGGAAAGATGGTCGGTGAGGAGGCGATTGATCTCTTCAGGCATGTAAGAATCGTAATTTCTCAAACCCGCCTCTACATGGGCCACAGGGAGGCCCATCTTCGACGCTACGAGCGCCCCGGCAAGTGTGGAATTCGTATCTCCATAGACAAGGACGACTTCAGGTCTCTCTTGTTGTAAGATCGGCTCAATCCGTTCCAGCATTATTCCGGTCTGTTTGCCGTGGGGACCTGAACCGACTCCCAAATGGTAATCACACCTTCGCAACTCAAGTTCTTCAAAGAAGACCTTGTCCATCAAATAATCGTAATGCTGGCCCGTGTGGACCATTATTTCCTTTATCCGCTTTTTCGACCGGTCCCCTCGGGAAGAGAATGTCTTGTTGTAATCCTGGATCGCCCGGCTCACTGCTGCCGCTTTGATGAATTGGGGCCTTGCTCCGATGACGGTGACGATCTTCATCCTTCGACTCCGCTCAGGACAGGCTTTTCAATTGGCCTTACCCCGTTCGCATCTTTTTCATATTCTTTCCCACAGGCCGCACATTTCGCTTTTCGCCCCCGGAAAACGATCTGTACCGCACACTGACAGACCCATCCCTTCGCTTTTCCGGGATTTCCAAAGACCAGGGCATAATCCGGAACGTCCTTGGTCACAACTGCCCCGGCACCGATGAGGGCATACTGGCCAATCGTATATCCGCAAACAACGGTTGCATTGGCCCCGATCGTCGCCCCTCTTCTCACGAGGGTTTTTCTGAACTCCTTTCTTCTCGATATGAAACTCCGAGGATTGTGGACGTTTGTGAAGACCATGGAAGGACCGCAAAAGACATCATCCTCGAGAATAACTCCATCATAAATAGAGACATTATTCTGAACCTTGATATTATTTCCAAGGATAACTCCTGACGCGATGAAAACATTCTGGCCAATGCTGCAGTTTTCCCCGATTTTGACCCCGGCCATAACATGGGAAAAATGCCAGATCTGGGTCTTATTTCCGATTTCAACGGGTTCATCCACAATGGCTGTTGGATGGACAAAGTATTTCTTCTCCATCATTATCTCCCCTGGATAGGAATCGGAGCTCCCTTCTTCTCAAGAGACTGTTGGGCTGCCACAAGAATGTTGACCACCCTGAGCCCGTCCCGGCCTCCGGTCTTCGGCTCCTTTCTCGATTCGATGCAATGAATAAAATGTTCTGCTTCAGCCCGTAAGGGTTCCTTCATCTTGATGCTCGGGATCGTAATGTCGCCAAACCGAAGGGTGAGATATTCTCCATAGGTGGCATAGGACGGGCTTCCCACTCCTTTGTCATATATCTTTAGTTTCTCAGAGGCCTCCATATCGTCGAAGACAACCATCTTTTTTGAACCGACGATGGTGACCTTCCTTAACTTGTGTGGATCAAGCCAGCTCAACTGGATGTTGGCCATCTTTCGACCCGGGAACCGGAGGCTGAGAAAGACTACATCCTCAATCCCCTTCTGAATGTAGCTCTCACCATGGGCAGAGACGATCGTGGGCTCTTCTTGAAGAAGATAGAGGATGACGGACAGGTCATGAGGAGCAAACGACCAGAGGGCGTTCTCATCCTGACGAATGATGCCGAGATTGACCCGCTGGGTATAGATGTAATGGACACTTCCTAATTCTCCTGAGGAGACCATCTCTTTCAGCCGGTCCACGACCGGGTGGTAGATCAGGAGATGGCCGATCATGAGAATTCGCTTGCGCCTCTGGGCCAGTTCAAGCATTTCTTCTGCATCCTTTCGGTTAAGGGCCATCGGTTTTTCCACCAACACGTCTTTGTCAGCCATCAAGGCTTTTTTAGCCAGCGGTGCATGAGACAGGGCGGAGGACGCAATGACAAC
>DATIGG010000275.1:0-8957 GCA_035454825.1 Thermodesulfobacteriota bacterium
CTTCCTTTTACGAAACTGGGGCATATGCTCTTCTTCTTCCTTTACCGTTTCTTGATCGGCAGTGAATACAGTTTTGCCCGGGGAACTCGAACCTGGTAATCCCGAAGCCTCGAAGGAAAGGGAATCTGAAATGGACCCAGAAATGAAGCCTGTGGATACGAAAAAGATTAAAGAGATGCTCAATCAAAGAAAAGGCAAGATGAAACGATATTTGTCCCATTGTGCCCATTGCAGCCTCTGCGCAGAAAGCTGTTTCCTCTATATGGCCCACAACCAGGATCCGAAATATATGCCTTCCTATAAGGCCATCCAATCTCTGGGAAGATTGTATCAGAAGAGGGGCAAGGTGGACCGTCGTTTCTTGATGGAGATCAAGGGGATCGTTTGGAGGAACTGTGTTCTCTGTGGCCGCTGTTATTGTCCGATCGGCGTTCATGTTCCCAGCATGATCGCTTTTGCCCGAAGCATCTGCCGGTCTCAGGAGGTCTATCCTCAACTTGACGAGGTCTCTTCGGAGAGCTGGTTGTAGGAAGAAGCAATTTTTCTGGAGGAGAACGGGCATGACTACGAAAGAATGCAGGTTCTTGATGATCCTTGTCGCCGTCCTGATGGTTTGGATCGGATCCACGGTCCAGGCGCAGCCGGACAAGATCACTTTGGATCATTCGAAAGAATTTGGGAAGAAGGAGCGATCTGCGGTTCCCTTTCCTCACAACCTCCATGGCGAAGCCGGGATTTCCTGCAAGGATTGTCATCACGTCTATGAAAATGGAAAGAACGTTCTCGACGAGAGCAATCTGGAGGAGGGTCACCTGGAGGTCCACTGTTCAACTTGTCATCCATCGAAGTCTCGAATCGACCTGCAGCAGGCTTTTCATAACCAGTGCATGGGTTGCCACAAGCAGTTCCTGAAGGAAAAGAAGAAGACCGGGCCCCGGTTTTGCGGAGAATGTCATCTAAGGAAATGAAAAAGGCGGGATCGCTTTTAATACACATGGAGGAAGAAGATGATTGTCGCGGAAAAAAAACCGATCGATGAAATCAAAGCGATGCTCAAGGGGTTCAAGAAGGCTTTGAATGTCGGGTGCGGAGGGTGCACATCCATCTGTCTGGCCGGTGGCCAGAAGGAAGTAAACCTCTTGAATGACGAGATCAAAAGTGCGTTTCACCTGGATCAGGTTTCCATCCAGATCGACGGATTTACGGTGGAGCGCCAATGTAACGCCGATTTTTATCCGGATCTGGATGAACGGGCAAAGACCTATGAGGTTTTGCTTTCAATGGCCTGCGGAGCAGGGGTTCAATTTCTTGCCGAGCGTCATCCTGAGATACCAGTCTTTCCGGCGTTAAATACCGTTTTCGTCGGAGTGGACCGGGATATCGGATGGTTTGAGGAGAACTGCCGGACCTGCAGGGAATGCGTTCTTGGAGAGACCGGGGGAATATGCCCGATTACGCGGTGCGCCAAAAGCCTCTTTAACGGACCCTGCGGAGGGACGTCTCAAGAAGGGAAATGCGAGGTCAGTAAAGATGTTCCTTGTGCCTGGTATGAAATCTACCAACGCCTGAAACAACAAAACAGGCTCGAAAATATCTTGAAAGTGAAACCCCCTCGCGAATGGCGAAACCAAACCCAGGGGACTCTCGTTCAGGAAGCCTTTAAGAAAAGGTATGCAAAATGAGGAGAGCGCTATCTTTCGGCGTCAAAGGAGAAAGGGAATGTCATTGAAAGAGCGATTGGCATCTGGAAAATTTATCGTTGTGGCGGAACTCCAGCCACCCAAAGGCAACGATCTCTCTGAACTTTTTCAACATGCCGAGCGCCTGAGAGGGCGTGTCGACGCCGTCAGCATCCCGGACCTCCAGAATGCGATTATGAGGTTGGGATCCCTCTCCGTTTGCGCCTTGTTAAAGGCCAAGGGGATGGAGACGATCTACAACCTTTCCTGCAGCGATCGAAACCGACTGGCCCTCCAATCGGAGCTTCTCAGTGCCTCCGCCTTGGGGCTGGACAATATCCTGATCCTTCAAGGAGACCCACCCTCCCTTGGAGACCATTATGACGCGCAACCGGTCTCCGACCTCGATGTCCTGGGGCTTCTGGGTGCAGCGAGGCGTCTCCAGGAAGGCTATGACTTAATGGATAACGAACTGAAGGGAAAACCCGAATTCTGTGTAGGAACCGAGATTCCCTTGAAGACAATGGGTCCTCATCTTGATTTTGCGGCAATGGGCCTGGAAAAGAAGATCGGGCTTGGGATCCATTTCTTCCTCGTCTCTTCGGTCTACGATGTGAGCCTTTTTGAGACTTTTGTCAACCAGGTGGCCCAATTTAAGGTCCCGGTCATCGCAGGCATTACCCTGCTCAAGTCAGTTGGCATGGCCAGATATATTAATAAACATGTGGAAGGCGCATCCATTCCTGAAGCCACCATGGAGAAGCTGACGAAAGCCTCTAATAAACAGGAGGCAAGTATTGAAATCGCAAAGGAGATGATCCAGCAGTTAAAACCCCTCTGTCAGGGTATCCAGATCATTCCGATTGGATGGGAGCTGCTCATCCCTGCGGTCCTCAACGAGGCAGGCTTGTAAGCGAACAACCCGTCCAGCGCCATAAAGAGAGGGGAGCCGAGAAAGGGATGGAGATCCCAAAAACGAGATTGTCCATGAAAGAAAGAAGGCCTCCTCGCCCAACCCCCCAGCCTCATCAAGACGCGAGCCAGCATTTTGAGAAAATAGTCGAAATGGGGAATGACGGGATCTTCGTCTTTGATGAGCATTCTAAGATTGTATTCGCCAACCAGATGGCCTCTGAAATAACTGGGATTCTCAAGAAAGATCTCATCGGTAAAGACTTCTTCACGGTTATCGGAAAACAGGACAAGGATTTTTTAGGGGGACCTTTTACTCGTAACGAAAACCTCGGACAGAAACTCTGTATCGAAATGGGCATCACCACCCCCCGGGGCCAGTTTAAAGAGGCAGAGGTTTGTCTCGCGTCAGCAAAATCCGATGAGGGAGATGTCAAGACCTATGCTTATATCCGGGACATCACCGAACGCAGACGATACGAAAAGGATCTCAGAGGCTCTGAGGAGAAGCTCCGGACGCTCTTTGAAAGGGTAAGGCATGGTCTCTTCATCAGTTCGAAAGAAGGCAGGTTTATCGAGTGCAATCAAGCGCTTCTCGATATGCTGGGCTATTCGAATAAGAAAGATCTCATCAGAAGAGATCTCCCCCAGGATATCTATGTCAATCCTGAAGATCGTGACACCTTTATGGAAAGGGTCGAAAAGGAGGGCTATGCCAAAGACATCGAGGTCGAATTCAAAAAAAAGAATGGTGAAAAGATCACCGTTGCGTTGACAGCTTACCCCATCAGAGATGATAAAGGAGACACTGTTGGTTACGAGGGAATCAATCTCGATATTACAGATAGGAAACGGATTGAGGAGGAGCTCCGGGAAACGAACGAGTTCTTCAAGAACCTGATTGAAAGTTCGGTCGATGGGATCATTGCAGCTGACATGAAAGGAAACATTTTCATTTTCAACAAGGGGGCTGAAGCCATCACCGGTTATACGGCGGAAGAGGTAATTGGGAAGATACATATCACGAGATTGTATCCCGAGGGAATGGCCAGGGAGGTCATGAAAAAACTTCGAAGCCCGGACTCCGGTGGCGCGGGAAAGCTCACCCCTGTCCAGTTGGCTGTCATGAACAAACGGGGAGAGCAGATCCCCATCCAGCTCTCCGCTTCCTTGATTTACGATCGAACAGGCAGGGAAAATGCAAGTGTCGGCATTTTTACGGACCTGAGGTCCCGACTCAATATGGAGAAAAAACTTCAGGAGACCCACCTCCAACTGGTCAGTTCTGAAAAGATGGCTTCCCTCGGAAAGCTCGCTGCGGGCATTGCCCATGAAATTAATAATCCATTGGGCGGAATCCTGATTTACTCCAGCCTCCTCATGGAGGACCTTCCTGAAAAAGACCCCAAAAGACAGGACTTGGCACGGGTCGTCCAGGAAGCGAGCCGCTGCAAGGAGATTGTCAGAAGCCTTCTCGAATTTGCCCGCCAGACAGAACCGAAGATGGAGTCAACCGACGTCAATCGCGCCATTACGGATGGCCTTTTCTTCCTCGAGCATCAAGCCCTGTTCCATAACATTCAGATCGTGAAGCACCTCGACCCCTCCCTTCCTTTGATCTGGGGAAACCAGGGACAGCTCAAGCAGGTATTCATGAACATTATTGTCAATGCGGCGGAGGCGATGCATGGCAGCGGCGAGCTCACCATCACGACCCGCCCTTCGCCGGACCGCGACGCGGTCTTCATCGAATTCAAAGACACGGGCGAGGGCATCCCCAAGGAAAACCTGACCCGAATCTTCGAGCCTTTTTTTACGACCAAGGCTGTCGGAAAGGGAACGGGGCTGGGCCTTGCCACTTCGTACGGAATCGTCGAAGATCACGGGGGAAGGATCGGTGTGAAGAGCCAGGTGGGCCAAGGGACGACCTTCACCATAGAACTCCCGGTGCAACCCGAGGTCCAGCGGCCCGTGGAGGGACAGAGCCTACTGGGAAAAGGATAGAAGGGTAAACGAAGGATTCCTGACAGGATCTGGCCGCTCTCGGATGGATCAAACCAACAAGACATCCTATAAAGAGTAAAGAATTAGGATGTCTGATTCCAAGGATGAGGAAATAGATTACAGTGATTAAAGATAAGGATGCCGGGTAAGGAGACGAATGGTTTAATCTCCGTAATCTAAAACAATCTTAGTAATCAGGTATAATCCGGAATTCTTACCTGAGAATTATACCAGGAGGTGGAATGAGATGGCAAAAAAAATTCTAATCGTTGACGATGATCCGGATTTAGTGAATGCAGTGACGATGATCTTGAAATCCAAGAAGTACGAGGTCGCGGTTGCCTACGGGGGAAATGAAGGGCTGGCCAAGGCAAAAACCGAGAAACCGGACCTCATTGTCCTGGACGTGATGATGCCGGACAAGGACGGCTACGCGGTGTGCAGGGAGCTCAAGGCCGATCGCGCGTTGAGCAAGATCCCTGTGCTTCTTCTGACAGCCGTGGCCTCCCATGTCCCAACGACCCGTTACACCCAACAGATGGGGATGGAAACAGAAGCCGATGATTACCTGGACAAGCCCGTGGAACCGAAAGTTCTGGCAGAACGGGTTGAAACCCTGCTCGCCAAATAAGAAGGGTGGGGAAGCGTCCGGTTTTCGGGACTGAACGGAGATTTCAGGGAGGAGGCAAAAGAGTTAGCCTCAAGTGAAAGGTCCTAAAAAGAAGCGCTCGTACACGGGGGGCGGATTTGGATCAGGCTTCCATTTTGGTGATTGATGACGAGTTGATCATGCGGGAGGGATGCACGCGCATCCTCTCGAAAGAGGGGTGGTCTGTCATCACAGCGGAAAACGGGCAACAGGGGCTCGAGGGGGTTCAAGCTCGGCCCGAAGAGATCGATGTCATCCTCCTGGACCTGATGATGCCGGGCATGAGCGGAATGGAGGTGCTGGACCAAATCCAAAGGATTGACCCGAATCTCCTCGTGATTGTCATCACCGGCTACGCCACAGTTGAATCGGCTGTGGAGGCTATGAAGAAGGGAGCCTACGATTTCATTCCAAAACCCTTTACCCCGGATCAACTCCGCATCGTGGTCCGGAGGGCATTGGAAAGGCGTGCCCTTCAGAAGGAGGCAGAATTCCTCCGGAGGGAGCGAGAGAAATCGCTCCGGGACATCGCAACAGAGAAGTCCAAGATCAAAACGATCATTCACTCCATGGGAGACGGAGTGTTGGTTTGCGACCGCGAGGGTTACCTCGTCCTGACCAACCCAGCGGCCAGTCGCTTGCTGAACGTTTCACAGGATTCACCGGTCGGAATACTTCTCTCCGAGGCCAATCTCCCTTCCGAATTGTCGAAGGTGATCACCGAGACGATCGGCGGCAAAGACCTGAGTTACTCCTGCGTATCTCAGGAACTGGCCATTGGCGACGCCACCCAAACCCGCCAGCTTTTTCTTCGTGCCCATACCTGTCCCATCCAGAATGACCTCGGCGAGACCCTGGGGTCAGTCAGTGTCCTCCAGGATATTAGCACCCTGAAGGAACTCGACAAGATGAAATCCGAGTTCATCGCCATGGTGGCCCACGAGCTCCGGGCACCCATAGCGGCCGTAGAACAGCAACTGTTGGTTATTCTGGATCGATTGGCAGGAGAAGTGACCGAAAAACAGGAGGAGCTCCTTTCCCGGGCAAAGGAGAGAATCAAAGGGCTCCTCGACCTGATCAAAGACCTTCTCGACCTCTCCAAGATTGAAGCGGGAAGGCTGGTGCAGTATAAAGAACCTCTTTTGCTTCCAGAGGTGATCCAGCAAGTTGTGGACCTCATGAGGACAGAGGCTGAGGCGAAAAGAATCGACCTTCAGTTTTTTGCTCCTCCGAGCGTTCCTGCGATTACAGCCGACCGGAATGCGATGGAAGGGGTCTTTTCCAACCTCGTCTCCAATGCGATCAAATATACCCTGGAGGGGGGAAAGGTTTCCATCTCTCTCTCCGAGGAAGGGAGCTGTGTGAAGGCGAAGGTTTCGGATACAGGCGTGGGGATTGCCAAGGAAGACGTCCCGAAGATTTTTGACCGATTCTACCGCGTCAAGACCGCGAGGACCCGGCAGATCGTTGGCACAGGCCTTGGCCTATATATCGTGAAGAATATCGTGGATGCCCATTTCGGATCGATCTCGGTCGAGAGTGAATTGGGAAAGGGAACCACCTTCTCCCTGCTGCTGCCAAAAGAACCAAAACCCTTCGTCTGTCAAGAGGAAAAATCGTGAGCATTGCCTTCTCCAAAGATAGTTTGAAATTGAGTCAGGATCTTCAGGTTCAAACGGGTGAAAATGCCTTGCTCTGTTACCAGTGCAAGAGATGCACCCTGGGCTGTCCTTCCGCCTATGCCATGCGGATGAAGCCCCACGAAGTGATGCGGGCCCTGCAACTTGGCCTAAAGGAAGAAATTTACTGGTCCGGCGCTATCTGGATCTGTATCTCCTGCGAGACCTGCAATACCCGGTGTCCTCAGAAAATCAACATCCTCAGAGTCATCAACGGGTTGCGGGAACTGGCTCTCGCAAGAAAGGTCGATTACTATAACCCCTACCCTGCCCTCCCTGGATTCCATCGACTCTTCATCTCTCTGGCGGCCCGTTTTGGGAGGATCTACGAACTGGGGCTTGCACTTCTCATCAACCTGAAGATGCTGACCCCCTTTAAAGACATCGATCTCGCTGCTCCCATGTTGCGGAAGGGAAAGTTTAAGATTTTTCCCCATTCCAGCAGGGGAGTAAGAGAACTTCGCCAGGTGATGGGCAGAATTCAAAAGTTGGAACAAAATGAGAAGATGTAAAAAGACGGAAATGACTCTCCTCCCTTTGGAAAAGGGAGGTGGGAAAGTTCAATAGGTAAGGAGTTCGATAGATGCGATTTGCTTACTTTCCCGGATGCACACTCCAGTCCTCGGGTTACGACTACAATCTCTCTTTCAAATATGTGGCTAAGGCTTTAGGAATCGATCTGGTCGAAGTCAGGGATTGGGTTTGCTGTGGGACCTTATCCGCCAGTGCCACCTCTCACCTGCTCTCGATGGCCCTTCCGGCCTTAAATCTCTCTCATGTGGAGCAGCAGGGTTTTGATCAACTGATCAGTCCCTGTCCAGCCTGTCTCTCACGGTTTAAGGCAACCCATGTTGAATTGGAAAAGGATTCCGGATTGAGGGAAAAGATCCACCAGGTTATCGATCACCAATACCATGGAAAGGTGAGAGTCTATCACCCATTGGAACTCTTTCTCGAATTGGGTCTGGAGAAGATCCGAGAGAAAATGAGGAGGAAGCTCTCTGCTCTTAAGATTGCCTGTTACTACGGATGCCTCCTCACGAGGCCTCCTGAGGTCTGTCAATTCGATCAGGTGGAAAATCCTCAAAGCATGGACTCGATTGTCCATGCCCTGGGCGGCCAGCCTTTGCCATGGTCCTTCAAGACCGAATGCTGTGGCAACGCGATGACGCTTACCCGCTCGGATATGGTCCTCAAGCTATCGAACGATATTCTCCGGGAAGCCAAAGAGGCAGGGGCAAATGTCATCGCTGTTGCTTGCCCTCTCTGTCAGGCAAATCTGGATGGCCGTCAGAGACAGATTGAAGAAGCCTACCAAATTCGCTATCGGATTGCCGTCCTCTATATTACCCAGTTGATGGGTCTCGCCTTCGGCGCTTCTCCCAAGGAGATCGGACTCCAGAGGCTCCTCACCAGTCCCCAGGAGGTCTTAGGATCCATCGGTCTGATGTAGGTCGAAGAGATCAGACGGTGTGAAAAAATGATTTCGGTTTTTTTTCGCGTCATTCCGGCGAAAGCCGGAATCCAGTGTTTTTCAGTGCATTTCGAACTAACTGGACCCCGGTTTTCACCGGGGTGACGACCTAGATACAATTTTCTTACACCTTCTCACAGCCTTTGACACTCGGGATCGCAAGGACTAACCCCCTTCATCCCCCCTTAATTTAAGGGAATAGAGGGGGGTTACGGACCCTTTGCTTGAACCTCATTTTGAGGAGGTTTGATGCCCAGCCGTTTCGCCGTATGGTCTCTCCCGAGGAAGAAATTGAGCCAGGAAGCGGTCTGCCAGAGGTCCCAATTGCAGGGAGGAACGATATAGCCTCCGATGGTCTCTTCTTCATGGTAGGCCTTAAGCCGATCATAGGCTCGAACCCAGATGCATTGTTTCTCATTGGGATAAACCTCGCACCACCCTTCGTAGCTTCCTCCGCATGCCCCGTTTCTCTGGTTCTTGGGGCATTGCGACATGGGACAGAGGAAAGCAATATCAAAAAGGCCACAATCACCGCAGTTCATGCAGTGAAAGAGAGCTGA
>DATIGG010000276.1:0-2104 GCA_035454825.1 Thermodesulfobacteriota bacterium
GAAAGAAAGCCACTGGAATAGAGAAAAAGCAGCAGAACTGCTCAGCCTTACACGTAAGATGCTCAACAACCGAATCGCGAAGCATAAAATCAAACCACCTCCGAAATGAGTGGGATTTGACAGGGTGACGTTCGCGCCGCAGGACTTCGGCCGCATTTAAAAATGGCCAAGTGATTGATGATGAATTCAAAAGACATTCTCCTCATCGACCCATTCAAGAATCTTCTCAATATCTATCGGATGTTTTTGGAAAGAGAGAAATACCGGATAGAAACGGCATCCAATTTGAAAGACGCTTCTCAAAAGTTGTCCCTGGATCGTTATGCAGTGATGATTACAGAGTTTTTACCTCCCTTTGAAGAGACTTTTCAGATGCTTCATTGGGTCAAAGAACATTCACCCGAGACCTATATTATCATCGTTACCAATTCACTCGTGGATGACAAGACCTATGAGGAGCTCTTCCTTATCGGAGTCGATGACCTTATCGTAAAACCTTTTTCGCCGGGGAAAATTCTGGTTCATGTCAAAAAAGGTTTTCGGAACAGAGATTTAATCATCAAAATGCAGGAGCTTGAGAGAGAATCCCTGGTCGACCCCATCGCACGGCAGATGGAGCGGCCCGTCTTTAATCCCTCCTATTTTAGAAGATACCTTCGGCAAGAATTGAAGAGAGCTAAACGACACCGGCATCCCCTTTCCCTCCTTCTTCTTGAAATCCCAGGGAAAGCGGTGGCAGAGGGTCCAGACGAAAGTTTTTGCATCGAATTGATCAGAATTCTAAGAAACAATACCCGTGAAGAAGATATCGTGGGAAGAGGAAATGGAGGTTTTGGAATCCTTCTTCCTGAGACCGATGAGGTCGGGTCCCAGACATTAGTCAAACGTCTCCTTCAATTGATTCAAGGCCATTCGCCCTTTCAAAAGGGAGAAAATTTGAGATCACTCGTCAAGGCCATTTCCTTCGAGCATTTTACCTATCCTGAAAAGTTTTTGATTCCAGAGACTTTGAGGTCGGTATTGGAAGAAATTTCTCTGCAATATCCCCGTCCTTGATCCTTCGACTGCGCCCAAACCCTGCTCTTTGGAGCGGGTATAGAGGCGCGCTCAGGAACCCTGAACGTTCGAGAGAGCCTTCGGCCTGAACTTAGGCCGGGGGCTCACGCCGAAGTCAGATTCCGGTGTTTAAGCCGGAGGGCCGAAGGGTTGATCTATCCACATTAGAACAATGCTCCAATATATTGATTTATTTGAGAATTATTGGGACTTCTGAGCCTTTTTGTCCAAGGAATGTCCCAAAAGGTCAATTTTCGATCTCCATCCATCTCTGACCTTCCCATCTTCCATAAAAATTCCTTTTAAAATCAATGGAGTACAATAACTCTTCCGAATTGGTATGAAAATTGTAGGAGAAAATATCCATCTCACATTAAGGGGCAATTTCCATGGCTAAGGACACCATCTTAATTCTGGATACTGATAAGCACGTCACATGGACTTTTAAAACCCTTTTGGAAAACGAAGAGTATCCTGTCATTATTGCAGACACGATTGAGAGGGCTTTGAATAATTTCTCGGAGTTACAGATTTCGGGAGTGATCACGGAATTTCGAATTGAAAATGTGCGTACCCTTGAAGTGATTCGGAGTTTGAAGGAAAGATTTCCCGAAACCTATGTGATGATGGTCACGGATGAAGCGATGAAAGAAGAAGAGTTTGCACAGATATTTAATGCGGGGGTGGATGATTTTTTTCTAAAACCCATTTCGATTAAGAAAATCCTTCTCTATCTTCAAAAGGGTTTGAGAAATCGGAGTCTTTTAATTGAAAGGAATCGATTGGAGAGAGAAATGGTTGCCTTCCATTCAAAAAGAGGAAGGGCAGGCATCCCTGAGACAGGAGAAACCTTGCCCATTTGATGGCTTCGTTGAGTGGGTGCAATTTATTTTAGTGTTGCGCAAAAGAGAATATGAACGGTCCTCCCCCACCCTCCCCTCCCCCCTCGGAGGGGGAGGGCAAGGGTGAGGGGGATTTCGCCTTCGGTGCCCTAATCATAGAAATAGACAAATCATTTAATAAAATGAATCTCTTTTCAAGATTTAAT